>JANZYY010000184.1 GCA_026419705.1 Fischerella sp. | reverse complement strand
ACACTGATTATTGCAGGTCGGCAGGACTTAGACAAAAACCATTGGAAATTTTACGAAGGGTCAATAGTAAGTTTGCCCTTAGAACCTTTTACAGAAGAGGAAGTCCAAGAATATTTAAACCGAAAAAGCATTACCCGCAGTCACGTCGTTAATACAATCATTCGCCTTTCTGGACGTTTACCACTGTTAGTAGCTACCTTAGCAGCTGCAGTTCCCCATCACTTTAGTCAGGTTGGTGATTCCAGGAGTACAGCAATAGAACACTTCTTAAAATGGGTGGAAGATCCAACACAGCGACAAGCAGTGGTGAATGCTGCCATTCCTCAGTGTTTGAATCAGGATATTCTCGCCAAGTTGCGAGAAAAACAAGAGGCAGATGGACTATTCAATTGGCTCAAAGGAATGCCCTTTGTCGAAGAACGCTCCGATGGTTGGGTGTATCATGACGTTATCAAGACGCAAATTCTACACCACAAACTTCTTTCATCACCACAAAGTTGGGTGCAGTTGCACGGTAAGTTGGCAGACTACTACGATACCCTACGCAATAACCTGCAATTGGATGAACAAAAGAAGTGGCGTGACCAAACATGGCAAAGCCATACACTTAAAATTGTATATCATCGTTTGTGTCAATCTCCACAAAAGAACTTACCTCTAGCTCTGAATGGATTCCTAGCTGCTCTTAAAAATCAACGCAACTTTGCTCAAAACTGGGCAGAGACAATGGTGCAGGCTGGTAAAGATGCGGAGACAGCTGAAGTTCAGCACTGGGGTGAAAAGCTAGTTGAAGGGTTAAAAGCTAATGATGAAAATCGCTATGACATTGTTGTGGAGATGTTCACAGCTTTGTTGAGCAATGCCAATCTTGATAGACAATGGCGTTTATTAGCTCTATCCTGGCGTGGACATATCTACTTTAGAGCTAACGAGTACTTAAAAGCTTTAGAAGATATGAGTGAGGCTATTAATTTAGCTCCCGATCGAGCTGAGTATTTAGTAGTTCGAGGCAAAACTTATTACTTAATGCAGCGTTATGAGCAAGCACTCCAGGACTTTAACCGCGCCATTGAACTCAACCCTAACTTAGACTGGGTACTGGCGATTCGGGGTCTAACTTATCGCTCGATACAGCATTATCAGGAAGCACTCCAGGACTTTAACCGCGCCATTGAACTTAACCCCAACCTAGACTGGGTACTAGCAATTCGGGGTGAAACTTATCGCTTAATACAGTGTTATCAACAAGCACTCCAGGATTTTAATCGCACTATTGAACTTGACTTCAACCTTGACTTAGCACTGGCAAGTCGGGGTGAAACTTACCGCTTAATGCAGCGTTATCAACAAGCACTGCAAGACTTCGATCGTGCCATTAAACTTAACCCCAACAACGCTTGGGCGTTGGCAGGTCGGGGCGAAACTTACCGCCTCATGCAGTGCTACGAGCAAGCACTTAAAGACTTTGACCGTGCCATCATACTCAATCCTAGCCATGCTTGGGCATTGGTCAGTCGGGGAGAAATTTATCTCATGCTGAAACGATACAAAGACGCTCTCGCAGATTTTCAAAATGCTCTAGAGTTGGAATCCAACAATAATTGGTGTCTGTATGTTCGAGCCTTAACTTACCAAGCTCTAAACAAACCAGACAAAGCACAGGCTGATTTTGCTCTGGCCATTAAACTTGCTAAACAGCATTTTGAACAACATGCCCAAGACTGGCGCAATACTTTTAACCTCGCCCTCTACTATTTGGCTGTTGAGTACATCCCAACAGCGAAGCAATTATACCAGCATGCTTTATCTAAAGGTGCTTCCTTAGAGCATATTCACGGAGCCATTCGCGATCTGGATGATTTTTTGACCGTCTTTCCCGAGCGCGTGCAAGCAAAAGATATGCAAAAATTTTTACACTCTGCTTTGATCTCATCAAGTCACGCCTGATATGAATTAAGCAGGGTGGTTTCATAGGATCCAATAAAAATCACCAATTCCCAGCCAACTTCTCAAACTCTTCATGTTCTTCGCGTCCTTTGTGGTTTGTTAAATAAAAATATCTCTGAGTAGGAAGGAATTAATTGTAAATTTTTCTCTATAAGCTATTTTACGGTGATACAGCAACTCTTTGAGCAATCCTCAGTTTAGCAGAACGAGCGCGGGGATTATTAACAATTTCTTCTTCTTGGGCAGTAATTGGCTTTTTTGTCAAAACCTGCAGTAAGGACGAATTTCTAAAACTGTGCTTCACCAAGCGGTCTTCTAGGCTGTGAAAACTGATAATCGCGATTCTACCACCTGGTACAAGTGCCTGTGGTGCTGTGGCAAGAAAGGTTTCTAAAGACCTTAACTCGTCATTGACCACAATTCGCAGCGCTTGAAAAACACGGGTGGCGGGGTGAATTCTACCATAACGATATTTAGGAGGGACACAGGAGGCGATCGCCTGTGCTAGCTCAGTGGTAGTGTGAAATGGACGCTGTTCAACAATGCGTTTGGCAATGCGCCGCGAAAGCCTCTCCTCGCCGTACGTAAAGAAAATATTAGCTAACTCCGCTTCATCCCATTCATTTACGACATCAGCCGCAGTTAGAGATTGGCTTGTGTCCATTCGCATATCTAATTTTGCTTCGTGGCGAAAGCTAAAGCCCCGTTCTGGCTTTTCCAAATGGTAAGAACTCACGCCTAGATCGGCAAGAATACCATCAAAAGTATCAAATGGGTACTTATAAGCAGCAAAATTACTGTGAATAAAAGTGATTTTATCTCCAAACTCAGCCAACTCCTTTCTCGCCGCCGCCAAAGCATCTTCATCCTGGTCAATAGCGGTGACTCGCACATCTGGTGCAGCTTCTAAAATCAAGCGAGTGTGACCACCACCACCTACCGTTGCATCTAAATAATGCCCACCAGGACGTACCGCCAAACCCTTGATGACTTCCTGAGGTAAGACAGGAATATGGGAAAAAATCGGTTCTTCGATATCTAGCAGTTGTGAGCAATCAGAATTCATATGGGCTGGCACAGAAATAGACAATAACGACGGGTATTTTAAACACCCTGTTTATTTGTAAATATACAAAGTGACACTATTTTAAGTGACACATATAGAAATCATCTCTTCAATCATGCTTGCTGCGATAAAGATTCTCCCACCTCGCTTGCAGTCAGTAGGAAAACACAAAAACAAGCCCTACCTAGTACTCCACCAAACCAAAATTGCTGGGTAAGTATTGTTTGTAGTTAGCGCTTGAGCGCGAAAGCGCCGACTACAAACCCCGCAAAGTTGCTTTGGCAAACCGCTAGATAAACAACCAACAATAGCAGCACCCATTGCATAGACTAGTACAAGTGAAAATGAACTTATTTTCTATTACAAATAAAAAATTCAATTCTTAGTTTCTTGGTGACTGAGTGGTTCATTCTCAATCCCGCTGTTTGTGCAACACCTACAAAACAGCGATCGCAAACAGATGCGGGTAAGTAGCAAAGGTGTGTTCGAACACCAACATAACCTATCGCTATCTTCTAGAATACTTATGGATAGTTCCGTAAGTAAGAATCGGCTTCCCCACACCCATCTCAATATAATTAGATTAGTTAAATGCAAGCCAAACGCATGAATTCCGCAACCCTAACCTGTCGAATTTATGCGTATTTGTAGCCACCCGAAATCAGAACATCAAACACACAAGAAGGGGTTACTGGCTTCATCGTTCACAAACGGGAGAACACTGAATCTATGGCAAGAATAGAAACCCGCACTGAACCTATGGTGTTGAACATGGGGCCCCATCACCCCTCAATGCACGGGGTTCTGCGGTTAATTGTCACCCTAGATGGCGAGGATGTCGTTGATTGTGAACCGGTAATTGGCTACTTGCACCGGGGAATGGAAAAAATCGCGGAAAACCGCACCAATATCCAGTATGTTCCCTACGTGAGCCGCTGGGACTACGCAGCGGGTATGTTTAACGAAGCCGTAACTGTTAACGCCCCAGAAAAGTTAGCAGGTATCACCGTCCCCAAACGCGCCAGTTACATCCGCGTCATCATGCTAGAGTTGAATCGCATCGCCAACCACTTATTGTGGTTTGGTCCATTCCTCGCTGACGTAGGCGCTCAAACTCCCTTTTTCTATCAGTTCCGCGAACGGGAGATGATTTATGACTTGTGGGAAGCAGCCACAGGCTATCGCATGGTAAACAACAACTACTTTCGCATAGGGGGAGTAGCAGTTGACTTACCTTACGGTTGGGTTGACAAGTGCTTAGACTTTTGCGACTACTTCTTGCCAAGAGTAGACGAGTATGAGCGCTTGGTTACTAATAACCCCATTTTCCGTCGTCGCGTCGAAGGTGTTGGTACTATCACGCGCGAAGAAGCAATTAACTGGGGGCTTTCCGGACCCATGCTACGAGCATCTGGCGTGAAGTGGGATTTACGGAAAGTAGACCATTACGAATGTTATGATGACTTCGACTGGGAAGTACAGTGGGAAACAGCTGGCGATTGTCTCGCCCGTTACTTGGTGCGCATGCGCGAAATGCGCGAATCCGTGAAGATTATTAAACAGGCCATCAAAGGACTTCCAGGCGGCCCATACGAGAACCTGGAAGCCAAACGGATGCTGGCTGGTAAAAAATCCGAGTGGGATGACTTTGACTACCAGTATATTGCTAAAAAAGTTGCCCCCACTTTCAAGATTCCCAAAGGTGAAATTTACAGCCGTGTAGAAAGCGGCAAAGGTGAATTGGGAATTTACTTGATTGGCGATGATAACGTCTTCCCTTGGCGATGGAAGATCCGTCCAGCAGATTACAACAACCTACAAATTCTGCCTCATTTACTAAGGGGTGTAAAGGTAGCAGATATTGTAGTGATTCTGGGCAGCGTTGACATAATTATGGGATCGGTAGACCGTTAATGACTCTGTAGGGTGGGCATTGCCCACCTTATACCGATTTTGCATGAACAGGTACCCTCCGTTTCAGAAATAAAAAATAACCACATAGACGCGCAGCAGCTGACCGCAGGGTAGGACACAAAGAACACAAAGAGAACAGATATAGAGATAATTTGGCGCAACTCCACAAAGCAACAGTATTACTAAATAATTACTAAAAATCCCCTTTTATATCTTTTCTTCGTGTACTTTGCGTACTTTGTGGTTCGTTTTCAAAGGAGGTCTTACTACTCCAAAATGTATGGTTCAAACCCTCTCAAATGAAAACATTGCCTTGAGCAATTAAAAGATTTACCACATATACTCAGACGCATTTGACAGACAGGATCGAATAAACAAAGCCCGCGCATGCGGGCTATGCAACAAGGTATTTACAAATCAGATTTGGTGTTAAACTTCTGCTACAACTTGTTCCTGTTCTTTTTCCACAAACGTCTGCACGCGGGCACGGTATTGTCTTAAAGTCTCATCTACCCAATCGCGATCGTTACTATTCGCATACAAATGTACTAGTGGTTCGCTAGCATCGGGTAAAACTAACACCCAGCTATCATCGTAGGGATGACAAATTTTTACTCCATCGGTTAATTCCAGATTTTGTGCTGGGTGAGTTTCGACTAGGTGACGCATGAGCGCTCCTTTGGCAGTCCAGGGACAGCGAATCACATGGGATTTGTGTACCACGCGCGGCAATTCTGAGCGGACGGCGGCGAGCGATCGCTCTTGGATTGTCAGCATCTCAATTAATTTAGCAATGCAAAACATGGCATCAAAACCCGGATGCAACTGCGGGAAAATAAAGCCTGTATCTGCACTACCTCCCAACACTACATTCGGATTCTTGTAACTTGCCTCCATCAACGCTGTGGGATTGGCTTTGGTGCGAATGACTTTGCCATCGTGGCGACGGGCAATTAATTCTACAGCACTGGACGCGTGCACCGGTACGACAACAGTTCCTCTGGGGTTAGAGGTTAACATCATGTCTACCATCAGTGCTGTTAACATTTCCCCGCGAATGGCAATACCAGATTCATCAACCAAAATTAGCTGTTCGCCATTCGCCGATACCTGGACGCCAAAGTTCGCTTTTAACGCCTCTACAACATGACCCAACTGTGTCAGTAGTGTTTCACGGTCAGTGGCTGACATGGCAGTTTTATTCAAACTGGCATTCAGTACCACCGCATCCACCCCATACTTGTCTAACATTTGCGGCAACACTGCACCGGATACGGCATAAACGTAGTCAATTACTACTTTTGCCCGACTATTGCGAATTGTGTCAATGTGTAACAGCTTTTCAAAAGCTATGCAGTATTCCTCAACTACTTGACTGGGATAGGCAACATCGCCGATTTCGTGAATCAGCGATCGCCGCATATCTTCCTTGAAGTAAGCACCTTCAATTTTCTTTTCTTGAGCTTTGGAAATATTAATGCCCTTAGCGTCGAGGAATTCAATCAAGATATAATCTGGGCGATCGGGATGTACGCGTACGTGAATACCGCCAGCTACACCCATTGTTGGTATCACGGTACGCGCGATTGGAATCGCTGTTGCGTCTAGGTTCTGAATGTTCACACCAACAGACATCAGACCAGCGATTAACGAGCGAGTGACCATGCGTGAGATATTACGTTGGTCGCGGGAAACCGTGACTTTAGAACCGGGTTTCAAAGTTGAACCATAAGCAGCACCCAATTTCACAGCAAATTCCGGGGTAATATCAATATTTGCCAATCCTTGCACGCCCCGTTGTCCAAATAAGTTGCGTTGGGCGATATTTCCCCAAATCAAGTTAATATTCAAAATCGCCCCTGACTCAATTTTTTTACTTGGCCAAACCCGCACGCCAGGGCTAATTTGAGCTTCTTCTCCCACCGTTGAAAGTGAACCGACTACAGCAGCTTCTAAT
>JANZYY010000183.1 GCA_026419705.1 Fischerella sp. | reverse complement strand
ATCCAGAGGTGCGTCCGGCGGGTCCAGATGACATTTATCGCGTTGGCACTGCTGCGATTATTCATCGATTGCTGCGTCTGCCCGATGGCACGTTACAACTTGTGGTTCAAGGACTGGAACGAATTCGGATTCTCGACTTTTTGCAAACAGAACCATTTTTAGTGGCCCGGGTGGAAAAAGCCCCCGAAAAAACCGCCACTGATATGGAAACTGAAGCCCTGCGCCGCACTCTCGGCGAATTGTTCCGCAAGTTGGTTCCGCTCACGGAAGATATTCCTAATGAATTAGCAGCTGCAGGTGAGAATATCAGCGACTCCCGCATGTTTGCCTATCTGGTTGCAGCAATGACACCGATGCAAACGACCGTGCGGCAAGAGGTACTGGAACTAGATACCGTGGCGGATAAACTGAAGCGGTTGATTGAACTGGTGCAACAGGAACTGGCAGTGCGAGAATTGCAACAGCAAATTGCTTCTGATGCCCAACAAAAAATTTCCAAAACTCAGCGGGAATACATTCTCCGAGAACAATTAAAATCCATTCAGCGGGAGCTAGGCGAAGAGGACACAGAACAAGCCGAAATTCGGGAATTGCGCCAACAGCTAGAAGCAGCCCAGTTGCCGGAAGAAGCACGCAAAGAAGCCTTCCGAGAATTATCTCGGTTGGAACGCTTGCCGGCAGTATCACCTGAGTATGGCATGATCCGTACCTATCTGGACTGGATGGTGAGTTTGCCTTGGAATACCACAACGGGAGAGGCGATCGACCTGGCTTATGCGCGTCAAATTTTGGATGAAGATCATTATAACTTAGAACGGATTAAAGACCGAATATTAGAATATCTGGCGGTCAAAAAACTGAAAAGCGATCGCCAAGCCCAACAGGCAGATCAGCCTGAACAAACCAACCAAAAACAATCCCAAAAACATCAAGAACTCATTCTCGATGACATTAGTCGGGAGCCGATCCTCTGTTTTGTGGGACCGCCTGGGGTGGGTAAAACCTCCTTAGGACAATCGATCGCTCGGGCAATGGGGCGCAAATTTGTGCGAATCAGTTTAGGTGGCATCAGTGACGAAGCTGAAATTCGCGGACATCGCCGTACCTACATCGGTGCTTTACCGGGTCGTTTGATTCAAGCGTTGCGACGCGCCGAAACCGCCGATCCAGTATTTATGCTAGATGAGGTGGATAAGCTGGGCAGAAGTTTTCAAGGCGATCCAGCCGCAGCTCTTTTAGAGGTCCTCGATCCGGCACAAAACCATACCTTTGTGGATACCTACTTGGGCGTACCTTTTAACTTGTCCAGGGTACTGTTTATCTGTACGGCAAATACAATCGAAACCATTCCATCGCCATTACTCGATCGCATGGAGGTCTTGAGTCTGTCTGGCTACACTGAAATGGAGAAGCTGCACATTGCCCGTCGCTATCTGTTACCGAAACAACTACGCGCCAACGGGCTAAAGCCAGAGGAACTGACCCTCACGGATGCTGCCTTGCAAAGAATCATTCGCGAATATACCCGTGAAGCAGGAGTCCGCAGTTTAGAGCGGGAAATTGGCACGGTGGTTCGGAAAATCGCTCGCCACATTGCCGAAGGAACGACTACATGCACGACTGTTGATGCAGGGCAAATTCCTGACTACTTACGCCGCCCCCACTTTGTCAATGAGGTGGTTGAACGGATCGATCGCCCTGGGATTGCTACTGGTTTAGCCTGGACGCCAGCAGGGGGAGACGTGCTATTCGTTGAAGCCACGATGATGCCCGGACGAGCCGAACAGTTGGTGTTGACGGGGATGCTGGGAGATGTGATGCGCGAATCTGCTCAGGCTGCTTTGTCCTATGTGCGCTCGAATGCTGAAAAATTGGGAATTGACCCGAAAGTCTTTGTGGGTAAGGTGGTGCACGTACATGTACCCGCTGGCGCAACACCCAAGGACGGTCCTTCCGCTGGGGTAACAATGGTAACAGCGATCGCTTCCCTTGCCTCAGGTCGATTAGTCCGCAATGATGTTGCCATGACAGGAGAAATTACGCTGCGCGGGAAAGTTCTGCCAGTGGGCGGTATTCGCGAAAAAGTGCTAGCTGCCTATCGAGCGGGGGTCAAAACCGTGATTTTGCCCCAACGTAATGAAGCCGATTTGGAAGACGTGCCAGAAGAAGTGCGAAATCAGCTTCAGTTTGTGTTTGCTAGCGCCGTTGAGAACGTACTGGCAACGGCCTTATTGCCTGCAAACCCCATTGATGCAAACCCAACGTAATTTCTGCGATTGTGACTTGATGGTTCACTGGCGATCGCTCAAAAGTGAACTCTTTGACTGGGCAAACCGGAATCAATGTGATTTCTCAAGTGTTGGGCATTTTACTGGCAGCATTAGCAGTGCAGTATATTGTCAATGGCTTTCTGACTGTAATCAAAGCAACGCTCAATATTTAGGTGCATAACTGTTTGAGAAGAGTGATTGCAGATATGAATTCAACCTAGAACTAAAACAACACGACCAGTTAATTGACCAAGCGATCGCACCCCGGCTTTTGGGTAGTATTACAAGACTCAGACCAATCTGCTAGTACGAATAAAACAGACCTGCTTGCTCAGGGAAACTTGGAAGCTAAAATTTTTCTTACGAGGGACTTGGAAGCTAAGTTTCCCCCCAATTCATCGGGGGCTAGGAGGGATCTGATACTTCTGAAACATCCTCTTGTAAGTAATTATCTTGAAGAAGGGAGAAAAACTCAGAAATGACAGTCATTGTGGCTACATTTTATAAATTTGTCAAGCTGCCAGACTTTGCTGAGAAACAACAACCTCTGCTGTCTTACTGTCAAGCTCAAAACATTAAGGGAACTATTCTACTAGCACAAGAAGGTATCAACGCTACAATAGCGGGTTCTCGCGAGGGTATTGACTCGGTCTTAGCTTTTTTGCGCTCAGATTCTCGCTTTGCTGACTTGGAACACAAAGAGTCTACTGCTTGCAAACCCCCATTTGAGCGCATGAAAGTGCGCCTTAAAAAAGAAATTGTCACTATCGGAATGTCTGATGTCGATCCCAATGAACAAGTAGGTATTTATGTTAGTCCCCATCATTGGAACGCTATTATTGCCGATCCCCAGGTAACGGTAATCGATACCCGCAATAATTATGAAGTAAGTATCGGCACTTTCCAAGGAGCACAAAATCCCAATACAAACTCATTTCGGCAATTTCCAGATTATGTTCGCAAACACCTCGATCCCAACAAACACAAAAAGGTAGCATTATTTTGTACTGGTGGTATTCGCTGCGAAAAAGCTTCGTCTTTCATGCTCTCCCAAGGTTTTCAAGAGGTTTATCACCTCAAAGGTGGTATTCTCAAGTATTTGGACGAAGTCCCAGCAGAAAAAAGTTTGTGGAATGGAGAGTGTTTTGTCTTTGACGAACGCGTAGCAGTTGCTCACGGCTTAGAACCTGGTTCCTATGAAATGTGTAGCAGCTGTGGATATCCGATTTCACAAGCTGATAAGACTTCTCCAAAGTACGAAGAGGGAGTATGTTGTCCGCACTGTTTTGATAGTCTGACGGAGGAGAAGAGAAAACGTCAGGAGGAAAAGCAAAGACAAGCAAAAAGGGCAAAGAAAGCTAGGTTTAGTTCGTAATCTGATTAAACGCAGAGTTGCGCGGAGGTTTTCGCAGAGGCTCGCAGAGTGATTTCTGGTTTTTAGTTTTTCATTGCTAATGTTAATCCGTCAGCAATTGGCAGTATGCTAATAGTTACTCTTTGGTCTTGATGCAATTTTTGATTCAAAGCACGAATTTTGTTAGTTCTGAGATCCTGCACTTGCGGATCTGCAACTTGACCTGACCACAGTACATTATCGATCGCAATCAGCCCTCCCCGGCGCACAAGTTGCAAAGCTAGTTCGTAGTAAAGATCGTAGTTGCTTTTATCAGCGTCAATGAAGGCAAAATCAAATGTTTCTGTCTCTCCTGCTGCTAGCAATTTTTCTAGGGTTTCTACAGCTGGGGCAATATGCAACTCGATTTTGTTTGCTACACCTGCTTGCTGCCAGTAGCGGCGGGCGATTGAGGTATATTCTTCATCAACATCACAGGCTATTACTTTACCATCTGGTGGTAACGCTAACGCTACTACCAAAGAACTATAGCCTGTAAATACACCTATATCTAAAGTTTTTTTTGCTCCTATTAATTTTACTAACAATGCCATCAACTGTCCCTGTTCTGGTGCAATCTGCATTACGGCCATGGGATGCTGTGCTGTTTCTTGACGCAGTTTGGTCAAAACTTCTGGTTCTCGCAGAGAGACTGAGAGCAGGTAGTCATAAAGATGTTTTTCTAGTCCAAGAGTTTTATTCGCCATAGAGTGCGATCGCTCCTCGTGTATTCTTTTTTGTTTCTATCGCAAAAGTGCATAAGTTGATTGGGTTTATATTTATTCAGAATAACGATTAATTGAAACTGAGGTGAAGTTACCAAACCTGCTCAAGAACAGGACGAACCCAAAAACGGCTCGCCCTCATCTTTAGTTATTGGTATTTCTGGGTTTTGAAATCAGCTTACGCTTTCCGTGCGATTGTGCTTTGTTGTATTTTTTTCCGGCGCAGAGCTACACCGACACCACCAGCGGTGAGGGAGCCGAGAATAGTTACAGGCTCGGGGACTTCTGGTTTAGATTTGACAATTTCACGTCCGATCTTTTTTGTGACAGCTTTCTCAAAGTTTGAGAAGTCATTCGCTGGAATTGTAAAGGAACCTGAACCGCCGATGACGTTGTCTTGGTAGTATCGATCAAGGTCTGGTTCATCATTTAATATTGGTAAGCCATTGATAACAATTCCAGCATCAACCGCCTTATCTCGTGCTACTTGAAGTTTGCCAACACCGGAGACATTATCCCTGCCATCACCAGATACGTCAATTACTTTTCTTTTGCCATCATAATCGTTAGTGTCGAGGAGATTTTTGGCAAAGTCAATGGCATTAGCAACGCCAGTCGCGCCAGAAAACGGTCTTTTAGTAGCTGCGATTGCATCAGCAAAAGCATTAGCACTAGCAGCATCAGTGATATGGAACCAAGGTAAAGACTGTTCCGCATCACTACCCCAATAGGATAGAGTTGTTGCAATACCTCCTGGCAAGGCTGCGATTTGCTCCTGTATTGTGGGATTCCTAAAAGCGTTTGCGTAACCTTGTCGCTGTAAGTTGAACTCGCTGCTATCAACGCTCCCAGAAACATCAACAGAGAGTACTAGTTCGGTATCAACTATAGTGGCGGCGAAAGATGCAGATGGAGACAATACACTTAGCGTCACCAAAGTTGAGATGGTTCCCAAACCAAGAAAAACTGTTTTCCCCTTAGCAGTAGCCTGACGTAATCTCTTTGTTAGTTGAAATTTTGTCATTCAAGTCACTCCTGTGAATGGGTGGCAATTATTGGTAGATTTACCCTGGAGTGGGAGCCGTTAGCTGCTGGAAATAAAGGTTAGCGATCGCAGGTATTCCGGCTAAAAGTCCTGAACTTGGTATCATTTCTGAAGCGCTAGCAATGCTTACACTTATATAGTTGTTGAAACTACAGTAGTAAGTCTTATTGTTCAAGTCATTAAAATCAACGACTTGTCGGTAACTTTATCGAATATTTACATCGTTAGGTTTGTTGCAAGCAATTACCCACTCGCTCAAACTAATAATTTGTCTGGATTTTATCTAAAATACTCACTCAATAATGAGATGAAAATTATATAAAGCGATCTCTGAGCAAGGGTATATTTAAGTGTAAACTAGCAGATTATGAATGCTATAAATTTAACTTTTTAAAACTATTTTATCTTACTAAAAGCGTATATTTGCCATTTTTAATACCAAATCAACAATCACTAAAGTGTAATATTTATCAATTAGCTAATTATAGTAAAAAAAATTTTTAGTATCTTTATTAACTACTATTACCCTGCTAAGCTTATCCTCAGTTGCGAATGCTGATGTTTTAGTAAGCAACAGTTCGCGCAGTGATTATAGTTACGAACTGTGGCAAAACACGGCTAATACTGGGTACTATCTCAAAATCTGGAGATGTGAATCTTACGGTAAACAAGAAGCTTTCTTGATTACTCACCACTTTGAGTCTAGTCAAGGTGCATGAGAGTACTTCGACTGCAACTATGCTCACAAATCTTTGCCAGCTCGTCCTCATTAATCACAAGTTCCGGCGTTGCAGAAACAGCAAGATAAATTTACTTTCTATTTGTAATATAAGATTTAATTCTTGGTGCCCTGATGAGTTAGTAGTTCATACTTCTTCATTCCTTTTTAGCGCGACAGGCAATTTCCTATATACTGCAGTTAGCAAGGTCAAACCCTTTGCCCTTTCACTTTCTTGATTTCCCCAACAAACGACTACCTTGGTTTCGGTACAATCAAAGCATGAAAATTCCTATTTTCGTATTCTCCTAACCTTATTTTCCAAGAAACTATGAAAGCTAAACCAGAAAATCACAACAGATTAACGTGTGAAGTGGAAACCACGCTGAAGGTGATAGGTGGACGCTGGAAAGTATTGATTATTAGAGAATTAATGTTTGGAGTAAAACGTTTTGGCGAGTTACAGCGAGCTTTACCAGGAATTACACAAAAAATGCTGACGCAGCAACTGAGGGAAATGGAAGAAGATGGTATTATTCATCGTCAGGTGTACGCACAAATCCCCCCAAAGGTGGAATATTCGCTTACTCCTTTAGGGGAAAGTCTTAAACCAATTCTCTATGCGATGCATGACTGGGCTGTTCAGCACTTCGGTGAAATTAATCATCAGAAATTTCACGCTCGAGGAGATGTGTTGAGCTAGTTCTGAATTACGTTTTTAGTCAAGCATCGGTAAAGCAAATTTCCATGGAAATGGGCGATGCGCAATCTCCAACGAATAAATGCAACTGCAGATTTCACGAAACCGTCGGGTCATCACCAGCTTTCATTTCCCGTAAAATCTTTTCGATGCGTTCTACTTTCTGAGGTCTATTTTGCTGTTTAAAAATATTTAAAGCTTTTTCCAAGGATACGATCGCTTCATTCCGTTTTCCTTGTATCCACAGCGCCTGAGCTAGGTTTGTGAGTGCATCACCGTAGTCAGGGTTGATTTCTAGTGCTTTTTTATATTCTGCGATTGCATCTTCCCATCGCTGTTGCTGTGCAAAAATAATTCCAATGGCATTGTGTGCAAGTGCGTATTTAGGGTCTATGCGAATAGCTTCTTGATATGCTTTGATTGCGTCTTCTTTTTTATCCTGACGAAACAGGACATTCCCTAATTGGTAGTGTCCAAAAGCATCCTCTGGGTACTTCTCAATCAATTTACGTAAATTTTCTTCCGCACCTGTTAAATCACCCTGGCTGAGTAGGGTATTTGCAGTTCGCACAAGTTGCGATCGCTCCTGCTGTTGGCTGTCAAAGCCGGAAAACTGTGCTAAGGTGTATTGTCTAGTAATAGCAGAATTTTCTACTGCTGCGACTACCAATTGTGATGTATTCGTAACAGTCAAGATACCTAGCGTCAAGCAACTAACAGTTGTAAAAAAAGCTGGCTTGAGAGTATTCTTTGGTTTCATCGCGTCATCATTTTTCTATGATTCAGGTTTTGTATCTACTACTGGGTCAAGTTAGTTTTGAGGGTTTGTAGTCAGCACCAAGCGTGCTTAAAAATTCAGGACTAAAGTCCTGACTACAAACTTTACGATCCATCAATTCAAATTTGACAAACTACTACTTAGAAAATATGTTAACCAGATCAACATAATTAAATTATACGGGCGGGCAGCCCGATTCACTCCACGATCGTATTCAAGCTCTTGTGGAATGGGTTTGTAGCCCGCAGCGTTTATCTTTTTTCAAATTGGTATTAGTAGGAATTGCGTAACATCCTGCGCTCTGGATGTGGTGGCTGCAAAAGCAAAGAGCGAAAATAGAAGATATGGGTTTTATAAAGTAAAGCCTGACATTGCACAAGGAGTTTGTTATCTGTGGTTTTACAAGTAAAAAATAGCACCTACGAAGCGAAAACCCAAGAAATCGCCAGACATCTGCTAGAAGCGACACAAGAAAATCGCAATTTTTTTTCGGCTTTGCGCGAGCAGATGCGCTGGGATGATAAACTGTTGGCTTGGGCGATGAGCAATCCAGGGTTGCGAGTGCAGTTATTTCGCTTGATCGATACTCTACCTGCTTTACGCAGTAAATCGGAAATTGCCGCACATTTACAAGAATACTTAGGTGATGAATCAGTAGAATTACCAACTGCCCTGAAGGGAATGTTAAATTTTGCTAATGCCGATTCCATGCCAGGGCAAGTTGCTGCTACTACTTTTGCTACAGCAGTTGAAACATTAGCTCATAAATATATTGCTGGAGAAAATATTAAACAGGTACTAAAGACAATTGAGCGACTGCGTAAGGAAAAAATTGCTTTCACTGTAGACTTACTGGGTGAGGCAGTAATTACCGAAGCAGAAGCACAGTCTTACCTAGAAAGATATCTAGATTTGATGCAACAATTACAAGAAGCATCTAAGAATTGGGCAACTGTACCATTAATTGATGAAGCAGACGGCGAAAAGTTACCCAAAGTTCAGGTGTCTGTGAAATTAACAGCGTTTTACTCCCAATTCGATCCCCTGGATGCTCTAGGTAGCGAACAAAGAGTCAGCGATCGCATCCGCATTCTTTTGCGTCGCGCCCAAGAACTAGGTGTCGGCGTTCACTTTGATATGGAACAGTATGCTTACAAAGACCTAACTTTAAGCATTCTGAAAAAACTTCTCATGGAAGAAGAATTTCGTACCCGCACAGATATTGGCATGACTATCCAAGCATATCTGCGTGACAGCGAACAAGATGCACAAGCATTAATTGATTGGGCAAAACAACGTGGTTATCCGGTGACAATTCGCCTAGTCAAAGGTGCGTACTGGGATCAAGAAACCATCAAAGCAGCACAGAAGCATTGGCCGCAGCCAGTTTATAACAACAAAGCGGCAACAGATGCCAACTTTGAGACTGTTACCCAATTATTACTGGAAAATCATCAATACGTGTATACTG
>JANZYY010000182.1 GCA_026419705.1 Fischerella sp. | reverse complement strand
AGCATGGAGTGACCGTGAAAGTCAAGCTGGGATTAGGGAGAAATGAAGGGAAGAATCAAGCTATATCCGGTGGTTTGGGAATTTCCGTTTTATCCCGTCACACCTTATTACCTGATATAGGCGATTTAACTATTTTGAATGTAGAACACTTTCCAATTAAAAGGGACTGGTACATGGTTTATCCATCGGGAAAACAACTATCCATTGTTGCCCGTACATATTTTGAATATCTCCTAGATGCAGCAAAACAAATTGCCGAACAAACTGCTTCTGTTAGTCGCGATTAAAATCAATAAAAGAATTAAAATTAAATTTACTAGAGTTCCAGATTTTCAAGTTGAGATTTTTCTTGGGAAGGGGCTGAAACTAGATGTTTTCAGTTTCCCTATCCCTCCGATCGGAGAACGCAATACAATTCAGGAAAGACTTTCTAGACAGAATTTTTGTGAGCTTGAGTTATTCACAAAATTAAGGATTGTTTAGAAAATTTTGAGAATATAGATAACGAATGATTTATAATAAGATTGTACGCGATTTGTGCAAAGGTAATATCTATTTTTAGTGTTATCAATTTGAAAAATGTAAAAATTTACCAAGGAAAAGTAATGAACGTTTATTAAAATCCGTGGATTTGTTGGTTTGTTTTAAATATTTTTACAAATAATGTTATATTGCAGAAATTCAATGGTAATTGAGGCAGTCAGTGTTTAGTGAAAATAGCAACAAAAGTTGCATTTAGAATAATGAATAAACTACGCATTTTGCTTATTGAAGATAACCCGAACGACGCTGAGCGGATTCAGCTAATGTTAGCTAATAATGGTTGGGAATGTGAAATATTGCTAGCGAAAACGCATTCCGAATATCTCGCAGCTCTCAATCGGGGTGGTTTTGATTTAATCTTGTCTGATAGTAGCAGACCCGGATTTTCCGGCCAGGTTGCCTTGGAGACAGCACAACAAAAGTGTCCCGGTGTTCCCTTCATTTTGGTTTCTACAACCTTTAACGATCGCAAAGCCGCTGTTTATTTAGAACGAGGTGCTTTAGACTACATTGGTAAAAATCAGTTGTGGCGACTTGTTCCTGCTGTTCGTCGTGCAGTCACTGGTGGTATGACGCAACAGCAATCGCAAAGCAGCCTAGAGCGCCACAACCAGGCTATGAAACAACTAGTGAAAGTAGTTCAGGAACTCTCCCTGGCGCATAGCTTGGATGAAATTACAGCGATCGTGCGTGTAGCTGCACGAGAACTCACTGGTGCGGATGGGGCGACATTCGTGCTGCGTGAGGGAGATATGTGTTATTACGCTGAAGAAAATGCCATTCAGCCATTATGGAAAGGTAAACGCTTCCCGATCGATGTCTGTATTGGTGGCTGGTGCATGCAACACAAACAGCAAGTGATTATAGAAGATGTCTACGGTGATGAGCGTATTCCTTACGAAGCCTATTACCCTACTTTTATCAAGAGTTTAGTAATGGTGCCGATCCGCAAAGAAGCACCTATTGGCGCAATTGGTAACTACTGGGCGACACCACACCAGCCTACATCAGAAGAAGTAGAGTTGATTCAGGCTTTGGCCGATACCACATCAGTAGCAATGGAAAACGTCCAAGTTTACAACGAATTAGAACAAAGAGTACGCGATCGCACTGCGGAATTAGAAGCCGCAAACCAAGAATTAGAAGCCTTTGCTTATACCCTCTCTCATGATTTGCGATCGCCACTAGGTGCAATTGAGGGCTACAGCATGCTGTTGTTAAATGAATACGGTAGTCAACTTGACGATCGGGCAAGACTTTACCTCAATCGTATGTGTCTGGCCGCCGAACGCATGAACGCTCAAATTGAGCATATGCTGTCCATACACCAAATTTCTCGAGCTGAAATTCAGCCGCAAAAAGTCAACCTCAGCAACATTGCTCAAGAAATTTTAGCTCATCTCAAAAGCAGCGAACCTCATCGCCAAGTAGAAACCACGATCGAAGAAGGACTAACGGCGTATGGCGATCCTGTTCTGCTGCGGGTAGTACTAGAAAATTTACTATCCAACGCTTGGAAGTATACATCCCAGCGTCAAAACGCTCAAATTGAGTTTGGTGCCATGCCAAAGTCTAACAGTTCACCAACATTCTACGTGCGGGATAACGGTGTTGGTTTTAATATGACCCAGGCTCAAAAACTATTCCATCCCTTCCAGAGAATGCATTCTCAAACAGAGTTTCCTGGTACAGGCGTAGGACTCGCCTCCGTACAGCGCATTATCCAAAAACATGGAGGTCACATCTGGGCTGAGGCGGCTGTAGATCGGGGAGCCACATTTTACTTTACCTTGCTGGAAGAAGGAGTACAAGAAGGCAGAAGATAACATCAGTTTTTAGGTCTTCCCAAACAGTGTGAATTATTATGACATATTAATTATTTTTGCTATGCTGCACTCAGAGCTAGAAATTAAAATTTTTGAATTTTGTATTTTTAATTTGGAATTGATTTATCTCTAACGTTAAATTGCTTGACGCTCAGACCTGTAAACATTAAAAATTAACCAGCAAAATCATTAAACCAAGGAAAAACTGGCAGTGGTTAACCCAGAAATTCCATTAGCGCGAAAAACAGTAGCAAGCCAAATTGTTGCTGTGACAGTGTACTCAGACAAAGCTCTAGTCACACGACGGGGTATAGTATCTTTAACAGGACATGAAAAAGAATTAGTCATTTCTCCACTGCCAGATGTTATGGAACCTGAGTCCGTCAGGGTTAGCGGTAAAGGTAAAGTAGCAGCACGGTTACTAGAAGTGAAATGCGATCGCATCTTTTCAACCGAACCTGTAGCTGCAAAAGTGACACAGTTGACTCAACAGACTCAGCAGTTAGCAGCAGAATGGCAGCACCTGCAAGCACAACTTGATGCTTTAGGGTTACAATCTAGCTTTATCCAAGGTTTGCGCGATAAGACAGAAGAACAATTTTCGATCGGTCTGGCGCGAAAAAGTCTCAGCCTCAGCGAGACTTTGGATTTTCTCAACTTTCTTGGAAGTCAGTATAGCGAATACGCGATCGCCACAACGGAGTGCAAAATCCGCCAGCAAGAATTAGAAAAGCAATTGCAAACACTCCGCCAACAGCTGCAATCCATCCAAACACCCCATCCTCAAGAAAGTTATAGTTTGAGCGTGGGGATAGAAAGCACAGGTACAGGGGAGTTTGAGCTAGAGATATCATACCTAGTCAGTCGTGCCAGCTGGACTCCTTCATATGACTTGCACGTAAGTAGTACAAGTAATTTTTTAAACCTTTGCTGCTGGGCGAAAGTAACTCAAAGTACAGGTGAAGATTGGCTGGGTGTAGCTCTTATCCTTTCTACCGCCAAACCAGGACTGGGAACACTACCACCAAAACTAGAACCTTGGTATATTGACGTACCAAGCTTTCGAAAAAAAAGACACATGCTTGCAGCGCCGGTACAACCATCTGCGCCAGAAGCTGCAGCTGCTGTCCCTAGTCCAGCCTCAGAAAGCCTGGATGAAGGTTACATTGAAGCCGAAACTGTTGTAGCAGAAGTAAGCAGAGAAGGAAGTGTTGTCACCTTTAAGTTAAATGGCAGTGGTAACATACCTGGTGATGGCGCGCCCCATAAAACTACAATCTTTAATGATGATTTTCCTTGTAGTTTTGATTACGTGGCAATACCGCGCTTAGTCAGTTTTGCGTACCTGCAAGCGAAGATAAGAAATAGTGCTAACGGTGCGACTTTGTTAGCAGGCAAAGCCAATATATTCCGCGACAATATCTTTGTGGGAACTACTCAGTTAGAAAATATTGCACCAGGGCAAGAGTTTAAGGTTAACTTGGGCATCGACGAAGGATTAAAAATTGAACGCGATTTAGTTGAGCGTCACGTAGATAAAAAATTGATTGGGAATACCCGTAGAGTTACTTTTGCTTATCGATTAATAGTTACTAACTTGCTCGATCGAGAAGCCGATCTGAAATTAATCGAACAATTGCCAGTTAGCCGCAATGAACAAATTAAGGTCCGCCTCATCCGCAGCAATCCACAAATTCAACTTGGTGAGATGGGGATATTGGAATGGGATATTATTCTTTCTGCCCAGGCAAAACAAGAGATATATTACCAGTTTGTAGTAGAGCATCCACCACAGTTAAGGGTAATGGGGTTGGATGTATGAAGATATGAGTAAAAATAGTAGGTATTTTCAACGCCGAGGCTCGCAGAGTGTTGGTGGAAAAGTTTCGCGATGAATTTATGCAATGTTATCTGAGGTGGAAACTAATGCTCTGACTTTAGCCGCAGAATCTTGTTGCAATGCTGTTGTGGCGATCGCCTCTGCTTGTGCCATTGTCAACTGTGCGATCTTCTGTTTAAATGCGGGAATTGCGTGGGGATTGAGACTAACTTCATCTAGTCCCAATCCTAATAAAATTGGTGCTGCCAAAGGGTCTGATGCTATTTCACCACACAATCCCACCCAAATGCCAGCAGCATGTCCGGTCTGGATGGTTTGCTGAATCATCCGTAACACTGCTGGATGGAAGGCGTCTGTCAAATTTGCTACTTTTGGGTTGGTGCGATCTGCTGCCATTACGTATTGACTGAGGTCGTTGGTACCAATGCTGAAAAAGTCTACTTCTGTGGCTAACTGGTCGGCAATGGCAACTGCTGCTGGTACTTCTACCATGATGCCCACTTCTATTGTTTCATCAAAAGCGATACCAGCCTGACGTAGTTCGGCTTGTACTTCAGCCAGAATAGCTTTTGCTGCTTGTATTTCTGCTACACTGGCAATCATGGGAAACATAATTTTGATCTGGTGTCTGAAACTGGCTCTTAAAATTGCCCGCAATTGAGTTTTGAAAATTTGCGGACGATCCAGGCAAAAACGAATACCACGCCAACCTAGAGAAGGATTAGTTTCAGAGTGTATTCCTAAATAGGGAAGTGGTTTGTCTGCGCCGACATCGAGAGTGCGAACGATCAAGGGACGGGTATCTAAAATTTGAGCGATCGCCTGATAAGCTGTTAGTTGCTCTTCTTCTGAAGGAGCGGTTGTACGATTAAGAAAAAGAAATTCGGTGCGAAGTAATCCTACACCCTCCGCGCCCAATTTCAGAGCTTGTTGTGTATCATTTACACTGCCAATATTCGCAAATACAGTAATAGCACGACCGTCGCGAGTTAAACAAGGCTGGCATGCAATGTTCAATGCTTGTTGTTGGGCAGCTTGTTGTATATCCCGCTTTGCTTGCAGCGCTGCTAAGGTGTCTGGTTCTGGTTCTATCCATACTCTACCCGTCTCACCGTCTATGGCGAGGAGCGTTCCATCTGCAAGTTGTAATATCTCTGCTGGTAAACTAACGATGGCAGGGATACCTAACGAGCGGGCGAGGATAGTACTGTGGGAAGTAGCGCTACCAGCAGTCATACAAATGCCCAAAACTTTTGTTGGATCTAACCCTGCTGTATCAGAAGGAGTTAAGTTAGCCGCAACTAAAATTCCAGGCTGGGATATCTCCACAGTAGTTACAGGAGCACCAGATAGTACTCGTAATACTCGCTGTCCTACATCGACTACATCGGCGACTCGCTCTCGCAGGTAGGGATCGTCAAGATGACGGTAGTTATTTGCTACCTCATCAACAACTCCTTGCCAAGCGGCTTCAGCATTGAGATGGTGGGTAAAGAGGCGTTGCTGTGCTGCTTCAATTAGGGTTGGGTCTTCTAGAAATAACAGATGGGCATCAAATATGGCTGCTTCTGCATCACCAATTTGAATTGATGTGTTTGAGAGCAGTGTTTGAATTTCCTGTCGGGCAGTTTGTAGGGCTGAATGTAAACGCTGCCATTCTGCTTCAGCATTCTCTACGTGATATTCCTGAATTGATATGGGGGTGGTTTGATGTAAGGCAAGCGGTATCTTTCTAAATTGAAAGCTGGGTGCGATCGCAATTCCGGGTGAAGCGGGAATACCTTGCAGGGAAGAAGTGGAGATGGGGAGATGGCGTGGTGGGGTGGTGGGGAGAGGTTCTAACGCGCGGTTATCTTCACCAAAGTTGCTTTCAATTAATGCTTGCAATGCAGCTAGTGCTTCATCTGCATCAGAACCGGTTGCAGTGATAACTATTTCGTGTCCTTGACGCACTCCTAGCATTGCCACCTGGTTAATGCTGTCAGCACGGACAAATTCACTACCTTTAGTAACATTACGTATTTTAATTTGCGATTTAAACCTGGCAGCACATCCTACAAATTGAGAGGCTGGACGAGCATGTAATCCTAGCCTATTGGTGACAGTCAGACGAATTTCTTTTGTTATTTGTCCTTGCTCATTAGTCATTTGTTCTTGGCCAATGACTAATGATGGATGACTGGTAACATCACCTAATTGAGTTGCTTTTGCTATTAATGCTCCTTGCGCTTCGGCGATTACTTGCTGAATTTTACTACCAGCTGCGGCTGCAACTACTGCTGCGATCGCACCTTCTACCAGAGGTGCTGCACACAGGTGTACTTTCTGTTGATGTTCTTCTGGGAGAAACTCCAACGCCATTTCTGCACTCATCAAGGCGCTACCTAGATCCATCAACACCAAGACACCATCATCACTGTAGACAGATGCGATCGCATTATAAACCTGCATAGCATCTGTACCTAGCGGGTTTTCTGGATCGTCAATTCCTGCAGCCACGGCTAAAGGGACTTTGTCTTGAACCATTTGGGCTGCTAGCTCCCGCACACCTTCTGCTAACCGTTTGCTGTGAGAAACAATGACAATTCCAATCACGGCAACACCGTTAATTAGTTTTGATTTGAAATTTGAGAATGCTTTCGCTTAACTACTATAGGTAACTGCTCGGCAAACCGTAATTTGCAAACATTATTTTATTTGTGTTAACTGCGATCGACAATATCATTTCAAACTGGAAGTACGGCAGTTTCTTAATTTTGACTTTATTTCGACATCATTAAATCCTGACCACTCACCATGCCAACCGAACTGGATATTTGGCAAATATAGAATTGCAATTTACCAAAACAGCGTCTTCAGCGATTGTCAGGGCTATTACTATTTTATCAAAGAGGTGCTTGTGATGAAGTGGCAAACCCTGCGAAGCTAGGGTGTGAAATAGATCGTACTGCAGAGAGTGAGTTTACCCAATTGCAGTTTGATCTATATTTCTCAAACACTTGTAATGCTCAAAATTATGATATGAGAAGGCTCTTAGAGAAGAACGATCGCATGTTGGGGAAGTCGGGAAAGTTTGATTGTGTCATCTCCACTACCACTGGCAAGGATTGTACTATTGGGATTGAAGACGGCTGAAATTACCCAACTACTATGCTCCTACAAGGTGTGGAAGCATTTGCCTAACATTTATGCAAGTAAAAACACATTAGTCGGTCGCAATCGTTTCTAGCAAACTCTTCAACATCAAATAAGTAGAAGTCGCTCCTGGATCTTGATGTCCCACACTTCTGTCTCCCAAATAGCTAGCGCGGCCTTTCTTAGCCAGCATTGGTGTTGTATCTTGCATTCCCTTTTCAGCTGCAGATACAGCTTGTTGCATGGCTGCTTGCATACTTTCACCCTTGGCGATCGCCTGCTCAAAAGCTGCTACAGCTGGCGATAGGGCATCTACCATTGTTTTATCGCCCAGTTGTGCCTTACCACGATTAATGACGCCATCTAATCCTGCTTGCAGCATTGCCAGCATATCTTGGTCATTTAGTTCTTGCTTGCCGGCTACCGCTGTACTTGCCCGTAAAAAAAATGTACCATAAAGCGGCCCGCTAGCACCACCAACCGTGGAAATGAGAGCCATGCTTACTGATTTCAAAATGTTACTGATATCTCGATCGGCAACACTTGGTAGCTGAGTCATTACCTTTTTGAAACCACGCTCCATATTGATACCGTGATCGGCATCACCTATGGCAGCATCTAATTCTGTCAAATAGTCTTTGTTCTCCTCCACCAAAGCAGCAAATCTTTGCAACCATTGTAAAATTTGTTTTTTGATCACCATTTTTAAACCTCCGGCTTGAGGCAGTCATCGTCAAAACTATCCGAGTTTTTACGGATTTTACCTTGAGCGAATGTAAAAGGAAGTAGTAAAGTCTCTAAGAGAACATCAGCTTGTGTTTTCTGTCAAAGCATCTGTCTTCAAACAACTCCCTTACTTACTTTGTATTGTTGGTATCACATCGACTTGCGTTGACCGTAGCGAAAACACTGAAATTGAATTCGCACAAGCTGTCCCAAGCGTACGGGAGAATATTGTATTTCCACCCAATGCTAGTGTAATAGATGTGACTGCGCATCCGTATGGTGCCAGACCCAACGATGGTAAGGATGATACAAAGGCTATCCAAAAAGCACTTAGTCAGTTTCCCAATCAGGGACGAATCATTTACTTGCCCAATGGTGTATATGATATTTCTGATACTTTGCATTGGCCTCGTGGGGTGCGATTCAAGTCTGATTACAAACGTACTATACTGCAAGGGCAAAGTCGTGATGGAGTGATTATTCGCCTCAAGGACAACTCTCCTGGATTCCAAAATCCAACCAAACCCCGGCCGGTTATTTCTACAGGATTTGATCCAAAACTAGATCCTAACTCGGAAGATATTAAAGCTAGTAGGGTAGCTCAACGCTTTGGAAATTCAGTGAGAAATTTGACTATCAAATTAGGGAAGAAGAACTATGGAGCAGAAGGACTCAATTTTGCCGCCCACAATCAAGGAGCAGTGCGAAGCGTCAAAATTATTTCTGAAGATAGAAGCGGGACAACAGGTTTAGCTCTCACACACGGCGAAGTGGGTCCTCTGTTGATAGAGGATGTGGAAATTATTGGATTTGATTATGGCATACGTACCAACACTTGTATTAATAGTATTACGATGCAAGACATCACAGTCCGCGATCAAAATCGAGCAGGTATATTGAATGGCGGACAAGTAATTAGTCTTGAGGGTTTCACCAGCTTTAATTCTGTTCGAGCCATTATCAACGGTAATAATCCTCACAAAGGTTGTGACCCCGGTAGCACTTTGACGCTTGTGAACGCCAATCTTATCGGTCATGGTAAGGCAAAAGATATACC
>JANZYY010000017.1:9638-21674 GCA_026419705.1 Fischerella sp. | reverse complement strand
CACCTATACCCCTAATCACATCCGGAATTGGGTATGACCCAATAAAACCAATCATATTAGATTTGGTCATCTTGCCAGCAATCATACCAGTTAAGTAGCGGGGTTCTTCAAAGCGTCCCAAATAAGTACCGACATTAGCAGCACGTTTGTAGCCCATACAGTGTTCAAAGTAAACATCAGGAAACTCTTTGGCAACTTTAATTGTCGGATTCATATAGCCAAAGAAAGTTGTAAAAATTAATTTGTTACCATCTAATGCCAGTTGACGAATCACCCTCTCAGCATCAGCACCTTCGCTGACATTTTCTACAAAAGTAGACCTCACTCTTCCTTGAAGATTGACTTCCATTTCTCTGCGACCAAGGTCATGTGCATAAGTCCACCCAAAATCACTTACAGGTCCCACATAAACAAAACCTACCTTCAATGGTTCATTCACTGCTACGGGTGAAGTCCTTGGCAATACTCCATCCCGTGAATGATTAGATTTTCCCCTACTACAGGCAGCAACGATCAAGCTAGCTCCTGTAAAAGAGGCATATTTGATCAACTGACGACGATCCATATCTATCGCTTGGCTGTACTTAGTTAAAAGTATCTCTCTGGTTGGTAGCAAATGTAGTTTAGTATCATATATTCGCTAGATTTTAGCTTTTTGTTTTTGCCACTAACAGACCATCTATAAAGTAAATCTTAAGTTTGTAGGATGCGTTAGAGCCAAGCATAACGCACCATTCACCTTGGCGTATTGCAGCACATCCTTACACTTACAAGTCAAAAATTACACCTAATTCCTACCTAAGCCGTTCGAAAATCTAATCGGTATGGTGAGTAACACCCTCTCTACAAACAACTTTCAATTCTTAAACTTAGTTACCTCAAAAACAAATACCGCAAACCAATTAGTAATAAAAATATTCCATACATCTTCTTAATCATTTCACTACTAATAAAAGGCTGATTTGCAAACAAAGCCCCAAACAAGTTGCCAATTATAAGACCAACTGCGATAATTACAGCATATTTTATATTAAGATTACCGTTGCGATAGTAAATAATAGCAGCCAAAATTCCTATTGGTAATATTTGAGCAGCAATAGAAGTACCAGTAGCAAACTTCTGATCCAAACCAATTAACAACACCATTGCTGGCACCATAATTGCACCACCGCCGATACCAAACATACCGCCAGCTAAACCCGCAACAAGACCGATAAGTAATAATTGAATCAATATATTAGACATAAAAAATAATGGTTTGATTGCTAGCTATAAACTTATTTCCCTTGATAAGATAGACTTTGGCAACATTCCATGCACACCTTTTTGCGGAGTATTCACAACCTGAGTGATGCGAAAATTTACCGCTAAACTGCACAATACATAAGCATCTTCCGGTGATATTCCTGTTAAGTTTACCAGAAAATCAATCATATTTTTTAAAGCCCGATCTAAGGCTATATCTAAAGTTTGACCAAATCCCATCGTGATGATATCTGTACAAGTCTCAGCCATTGGTGCTGTTAGTTGCAAATCCTTGCGAAGTTTTAATTGAATAGTACCGTTCATAGATGTTTCAATCGCGGTGACGCTAACTTCACCATCTCCCTGCGCAGAATGTCCGTCACCTATAGAAAACAAAGCACCAGGAACAAAAATAGGCAAAAATACTCTTGAACCTGCTTGTAGTTCGCGGTTGTCAATATTACCCCCATAACAACCAGGAGGAATGGAAGAACGTTGTGTTTCTGGAGTGGCGACACCAAGAATGCCAAAAAACGGTTTCAAGGGAATTTTAATACCGCTGTTGATGGGAAATTCAGCAACGTTATTTTCTAAATCCAAGGGAATGAATCTCAAGGCTGGTTGATGAAACTGCTGTGGTAACGCTCCCCAACCTGTACGAATAGCATTGAAACCAATAGGTAATCTAGGTTTAATAGCTTCTAACTTTACTTCCAAAACATCCCCCGGTTCCGCTCCCCGCACATAAATAGGTCCTGTCAACAAATGCGGACCCTCTGCAATTTTGCGTTCTGCTGGCAGATTTTGACAAATATCAATAAATTCTGGCGTGAGAAACTCTTTTGGTGCTTTGTCGTAAATATAATAACCAGTATATGTTTCCACATCTACTGTATCACCAGAGTCAACAATCAGTACTGGTTCTAATAGCTGCGAAAAACCACCTAAATGAACTGTGTTATTTGTCGCTTTTATGCTGTGGTGTGCCATTTTTGTATAAATAAATACTTTTGATTATGTGACACTATAGTTTTTGGGTTTTCAATTCCTTATGATATAAGCCATTTTGGCTTTGTAAGTATTTATAACTAATTGCGTTAATTGTATCATTTAATTTACACAAAGGCTAATTTTTGTTAAAAATATTACTTCTACATCTATTTTCAAGTTAAAACGATTAAAATCGTTCATTTTCTATTTTAGAAAAGGATAAAAATGCTCTTACAAATCCATAATTGGAGTTTCATTTACTTTCTTGCTCAGAGCAATCAAAATTCTGGTGGACTGGGAGGATTGCTGGGCTTAATTATTGGACTAGCTGCTTATGTCTTTGGTTCTTATTGTTTCTACAAAATATACCAAAAGTTAGGAGAGCCAAATGCCTGGTTTGCCTGGGTTCCCATTCTCAATACCTGGATTATGTACAAGGCTGGCGACCAGTCACCTTGGTGGATTATTGGGCTATTTTTACCACTGATTAATTTGATTGCTCTCGTCTTCTTGTTAATTGCCTTTGTCAATATTATCAAGAAGCTTGGAAAAAATCCTTGGTTGATTTTGTTAATGATTATTCCTGTAATTAATTTTGTGGTGTTATACCATTTTGCTTTTGGTTAGCTTCAACTATAAAAAGAATAGGGAATTTTCATGTAGTAGAGCAATCAATCAAGTGAAGGCAAAGAATAATAAATAAAGCACGTTTTTTCAGTTTAGTACAAAATTTCATAAACTCGTAGCGAATACAACTCAGAAATACTCTACGAACCTCTGTGTTTAAAAAATAAGCTACGATTTTATGCAAAACTAGACTTAGTAAACAATTAATTTCCCAGATTCCTGCCTTTTATATATTTTCTGAAAAATCTCAATATCTTAGTTATTCTATCTAAGCTTAAACTCAAATAAAAAATAATATGAAAAATCTACCAATTTTTCTCTGTTTAGCAACTGCTATTTTTGTGTTATTCCCAATAACTTCAGCCCAAGCAGCCCAGGTAGAATTAGGCGTTTTCAAATCCGTAGATGCACCCCAAGCAAACTGTCCTCAAAAAGTTATAGTGACAGAACAGCACGCTCCTTATTATGAAGGAGGATACACGCTTAATGGTCAAGCAAAATTAAGCTCTTTCGCAGGGCCGTTTGCGATCGCCACCTCAGATTTGTTTAGCGTCACCTGGGTAGCAAACCTCAAACCCGCTTACCGCAAATGCGTAGCAGCCGGTGGAATTGTCACATATGGTAATCAAACATATAACTCCCATTCTTACCTGCGGCTCAGGTTCAATGGTGGTAAGGTGTTTTTGATTTTGGATATGACAGGTCAACGAGATGCGAACGGCTTCACTCCTGCTATTACCAAAAAAAGTGTAAACAAGGGAAACCCAACTTGGAGTTGGTCTGGTACCGATTGAGAGTGGGAATTGGGAATTGGGAATTGGGCATTGGGCATTGAAGTACTGATTTTTACTATACCCCATCTGCCTTGCCCATTGCCCCTTGCCCACTAACTACTAACCAACAACCACCAACAAAAAATTAGCAAATACTTTTAGTCACAAACTCAATCACATCTTCTAAACCTGTCTTTGTTTTTAAATTGGTAAAAATAAAAGGTTTATCGCCGCGCATTTTTTTGGCATCTCGTTCCATCACACTTAAATCTGCGCCCACATAGGGAGCTAAATCAATTTTATTAATTACTAATAAATCAGATTTAGTAATGCCGGGACCACCTTTGCGAGGAATTTTATCACCAGCGGCAACATCGATAACGTAAATTGTTAAATCTACCAATTCGGGGCTAAAAGTAGCAGCCAAATTATCGCCGCCACTTTCTAAAAAGACTAAATCTAAATCAGGAAAACGTGCCTCTAGTTGTTCAATTGCTGCTAAATTCATGGAAGCATCTTCCCGAATAGCAGTGTGAGGACAACCGCCAGTCTCCACACCTAAAATGCGATCGCTAGTTAACGCTTGAGAACGCACCAAAAACTGAGCGTCTTCCTGAGTATAAATATCATTCGTCACCACTGCAATGTGATAGCGATCGCGCATGGCTTTACACAAAGCATCCACCAAAGCAGTTTTTCCCGATCCTACAGGTCCAGCGACTCCGACTCGAAAAGCACTCATAATTTTGTTGGTTGTTGGTTGTTGGTTGTTGGTGGGGGTGGGTTTTTTTGATTATATTTCGGTTCAAACCGCCAATTTATCTTCTAAACCCGCTTGTACATTGGTTAGTAGTTAGTAGTTATTGGTTGTTGACTATGGACTATGGACTATGGACTAATGACTAATGACTAATCACTATTGACTGATGACTAATGACTAATCTACAAATTTTTCTAGATATTGCCACGGAAGCAGCGCTAGCTGCTGGTGGAGTTTTGCAGGCTTACTTAGGTAAACTAGAAGACGCAATCGCTGAAAAAGGACGTCCTGGCGATCTAGTCACTGTTGCGGATAAAGCTTCGGAAGAATTAATATTGGAAATCTTGGAACGTCACTTTCCCCAGCATGCTATTCTCGCAGAAGAATCTGGGATACTGGGAAATCGAGAAAATGAATTCCTTTGGGCAATTGACCCTTTAGATGGTACAACCAACTTCGCCCATCAATACCCTTTTTTTGCCGTTTCCATTGGTTTGCTCATTCACGGTGTCCCGCAAGTTGGTGTTATTTATGACCCTTCTCACGACGAGCTATTCCGTGCAGCCCAAAACTTAGGTGCAACACGTAACCGTCGCCCTATTCGAGTTTCGCAAACTTCCGAACTAAACAACAGTCTGTTGGTAACGGGATTTGCTTACGATCGTCGTGAAACTTCTGACAACAACTACGCAGAGTTTTGTCATCTCACTCACCTGACCCAAGGAGTACGACGCAGCGGTGCAGCATCTATTGATTTAGCTCATGTTGCTTGTGGGCGACTTGATGGCTACTGGGAGCGAGGCCTTTCTCCTTGGGATATTGCCGCAGGCATCATTATATTACGTGAAGCCGGAGGTAAAGTGACCGCATACGATGGCAGTCCTATAAACCTGGAGTCAGGCAGAATTCTGGCAACAAATGGTTATATTCACGACAGTCTTAGTCGTGAACTGCAACAAGTTCCACCCTTGTCTGCTTGGAAGTAACACAAGAGAGTGGGAGATGGCCAGATGGGGAGAATAATCACTAACTACTAACCACTAACCACTAACCACTAACTACTAACCACTAACTACTAACCACTAACTCTTGACCCTTGACTGCTGACAGATCCCCAATAGAGCAAAGTAAACTAGTAAGAATCACTTAATTGTTAGTATAAAACGGCTCTATGTCTTTCAAAATAGAATGTGGACTTTTTAAATATGATTTCATAGACCATCACGCAATTTTATGCGTTCCAGTTGATGCAGATGTAAAGGAAATCCGCAAACGCTATCTGAAAATTGCCCGTCACTTGCATCCTGATAGCTGTGCTGCGACTAGCAATGCTGAAAAACAGCTAGCTAGCGATTTATTGTCAAAGTTAGTCAACCCAGCTTACGAAAAACTTTCCCAAGAAAAAAATCGCACCGAATACATGATAGTTCTATCGCAAATGGGTAAGCGCTTAGTACAAGAATCTACTTCGCTGGAACTAAGCACCGATGTAGCAAAACAGCTAGCAGCTACGCCCAATCTGGAACACGCCTATAAAATTGCGATCGCTAAAATAGCAGAAACTCAATACACTTGTTTAGAGCAAGCAGTGCAAATCATCGGTTTAATCAGCGAGTTGAATTTAGTTTACTTAATGCGAAGTGCAAGTAAATCAATCGCCGCACCACCACCAGTAGTCCAGGCAAAACTTAACACAGATAGCACAAGTACACCACAGACGGCTCATCAAACTGCTGCTCCACCCCCTCCTCCTCCAGCACCAGCGAAGGAAGACTCAGCTGTAGTTCTTCAATACATCCGCCGTTCCCAAGAGTGGATAGCCAAAAACCAACTCGCATCAGCGGAGGTAGAGTTACGAGATGCTCTGAAACTAGAGCCAAATAATAGTCGTTGCCATAGCTTGATCGGAATGGTCTATTTGAGGCAAAATCGAACCAAAATGGCAAAAGTTCATTTTGACCGCGCCCTGCAATTAGACCCCAATGACGAGACAGCGTTGGTGGGGAAACGCAAAATTGAACAGATTTCGGGGCAAAAACCTGGTAGTGCGAAGTCTACGGCGACGCCAACTACTACGGCTAAGCAACCAGATAAATCTGAGGGTGGCGGTTTATTCGGTGGTTTGTTTGGTGGAAAGAAAAAGTAATGGTATATCAACCACCAGCAGGAGCCAGGGATTTATTACCCTTAGATGTAGCTCAAAAACGCTGGATAGAAGACAGGTTACAGCAGGTGTTTCACCGTTGGGGATACCACAGAATTATTACCTCAACGCTAGAGCGGATGGAGACGCTGATGGCGGGCGGCGCAATTCCCCGCTCAGCAGTGCTTCAATTGCAAAATGCTGAAGATGAAGAATTAGGTTTGCGTCCAGAACTAACAGCCTCAATTGCACGTACAGCTGTAACTCGCATGGCAGGGGCTACTTATCCGCAGCGCCTGTATTACAATACCAATGTTTTCCAGCGCATGCCCGATTATCGGCGCAATCAACCGCAGGAATTCTATCAAGCTGGGGTAGAGTTATTAGGCGGCGGTGGCTTAGCTGCTGATGCAGAAGTGCTGCTTCTAGTTGCAGACTGTTTACAAGCACTCTCACTCGATCGCTGGCGTTTAATTTTAGGCGAAGCGGGAATCACTCGCTCGCTATTAGAAGCGTTTCCCGGTAACATCCGCAATCAAGTCCGGAATGCGATCGCCCATCTCGATCGAGTTACCATAGATAATTTACCCCTAACAACAGAATTACGCTCCCGCGCTATCACCATTCTAGATTTGCGTGGCAACAGCGCTGATGTATTGGAGAAAGTCAGCAACCTCGGTTTAGATACCCCCGAACAAGAAGCGGTACATAACCTCAAATCCTTAATAGAATTACTGGAAAATCGGGGAAATTTCCCACTCATCCTCGATCTCAGCTTGATCCAAACCTTTGACTACTACACCGGCATAGCTTTTGAAGTAGTCAGCGATACCGAAGCCGGAGCGCGAGTATTAGGTCGGGGTGGTCGTTATGACCAACTTTTAGGGCTGTATCATCCCCAAGGCGAGAATATACCTGGAATCGGTTTTACTTTTTTCCTGGAAGATTTATACCAATCTATTTCGTCTTCTCAGCAATTACCGCAACATACACCAGCTAGTCACTGGTTGGTTGTCGCAGAAAACAACAGCGCATACACTGCTGCTTTTGCCTACGCTCAAAAACTCCGCAACTCCACCCAGCTGGTGCGGGTAGAAATGGATTTGGGAGGACGGGATACCGAAGCAATCCGGCAATATGCACGCGATCGCCGTATTGCTCAGATTGCTTGGGTCAAAGCTGATGGCTCCACAAATATTGAGTCAGTAACATAGTAAAATCCCCACTGTGGCAGTTATCAAAATAACTGCCATATCCTCACATTGGGTAAAACAGAGAACATAGCTGGTCTTTCGTAGCAAGCATTGTAAGAATTGGACTCTGTGCGCTTTGCATAAGCCTGTGCAAACGCTTCATAGTCGTTAAAAGGTATGTATTCTTGTTTATTATAGAAAGTGGCACGAAGCCCAAAACCACTGAGATTGAGGGTAGTTTTTGTTGTAAACTAGCCTCAATCGTACTTCAGGCAGTGGATGTAGGGGAGGCAGTGCGGTGGACGGGTTTCCCGGCATAAAGCAACTGCCGTCGAGAAGGGGCGTTTACGCCCCGTGATGCTAAGTAGTGTCATGATGTCTTTGCTCCTCAATATACTTTCGTATAGTTTCACTACTTACATTGCCAGCAGTAGAAGCAAAATATGAGCTAGTCCAAAGACTTGGCAGCTTTAGTAAATGAGGAAATTCTTTTCTTAAGAACCTAGAGCTTCTCCCTTTGATAGCATTAGCTACTTGGTGAGGGGCTGTTTCTGGAGAGACATTCACAAACAAATGAACATGATCGCTCATAATTTCTAAAGCGATAACTTTCCAATCTTTTTCTTGGCAAACTTCCCAGATAATCTCCCTTAACCGCTTCTCTACATCACCCACTAATATTTTTTTACGTCTTTTTGGCATCCAGACTAAGTGGTAATTAACCAAAGAGACAGAATGATTTTTTCTTCTATACTCTTGCATTGCTCATCTAAACACGGTATATTGCTGTAGACATAGGTATTTTATCAACAAAAGGAGGTGAGAATAACTGCTAACAAACTATATTTACAAGCTTCGACCTAATATTAAGCAATCAAAGCAGATGAGTAGATGGCTTGATATGTTACGCAACCACTATAATTGGTGCTTAAATGATAGATTGACTCAATACTCACAGCAATATATTCAAGGTAATTACTGTAATATAAAAACCAAAGCTGAGGCTTGCCCTTTAACTTGTTTTGTTAGTAAGAATGGCGCCACAGGTGAACCCTGGAAAGATAAAACAGTAGATAAGAATGTGTTGCCTAAGAATCCTCGTAGGAGTGCTGGAGATATTCAAATTACTGCATTACCTGAACTTAAGGAAGCGAGACCTTGGTACAAAGAAATTGACTCTACTGTATTGCAGCAAAACGTTAAAAGACTAGATACAGCATACAAAAACTTCTTTGAAGGTAGAGGATTTCCAAAGTTTAAAAATCGCAGCAATTTCACTTCGTTTAGCTACACAATGGGGGTAAAAGTACAAGGTAATAAAATCTACATTCCTAAATTGGGATGGATGCGTTTCTTTAATTCACGAAATATCCCAGACGGGTTTTCTATCAAAGCTTGTACTGTTAGAAAACGCCAAAGTGGTTGGTATATTTCTATCCGAATTGAAAACAAGGAAGTACCTGACTATATATCAAAACCTCTATCAGAAGTAGATAAAATTCTTGGATGTGACTTCGGAATTACCAAGCTAGTTCATCTATCTGACAATTATCAGATTGACAATCCAAAATTTTCCACAAATCAAAAGACTAAACGTACTCTTAAAATTAGACAAAGACGAGTAAGCAGAAAAATTCAAGGTAGCAACAATAGAAAGAAGTTAGCTAAAAAAATAGGGAGATTTCACGAAAAAATAACTAATAAACGTGAAGCTTATCAGTGGAAAATAGCAAATAAAATAGTCTCTCGTAGAGTAGATGCTATTGCGTTGGAAGATTTAAATGTTTCAGGAATGCTGAAACGTTGCAAAGTAAAAATAGATGAAAAAACTGGGAGATTTTTAAAAAATGGGCAATCTAGAAAGTCATGTTTAAATCGCGCTATCTCTGATGCGAGCTGGAGTGAGTTGATTTTAAAAATCGAGTATCTAGCTGTGAAGCAAGGAAAGGTTGTAATTAAAGTCAATCCAAAAAACTCTAGTCTTCAGTGTCGAAAATGTGGACACATTGATAAATCGAACAGAGAAAAAGAGAAATTCATTTGTTCTCTATGCGGACACATGGATCATGCCGATATTGGAGCATCAAAAACTATTAGGGATAGAGCATATTCTATAGTACTGGGGGACTCTCAGGAACTTAAACGCCCGAAACAACGTAAGGAGACATCACCACGCTCTATGAGCAAACGTGGTGAGCCTGGGAACCCTAGAGATAGGGATATTAAGATAGCAATATCTTAAGAATCTGCGCCCCTTTAGGGCGCAGAGTGTCAACTAGACTCATTGCTACACTGAATCCCGTACAGACAAGGTCAACTACCTACAAATAATTGTAGGGGACTGGCACAGCTAAATTTGTACATTAGATTTTGAGCCTGTTTAGCGCTGAAGCGCTTACTACGAACATTTTCTATGACACTATTTTAGGCTTGCCAGTCCACTATAAGTTTCCGGTAAACATATGTTGGGAAAGAAGTAATTGTTATTCGCTTGGGATTTTGGGAACATCGGTATTCGCAGCCTGGAAAAAGGGCTTCTTCTCAAACCCAAAAGGCCTGGCTACAAGCAAGTTGGGAAAACTCTGAATTTTCTGGTTATAGACTTGCACCGCCTGGTTGTAGCGCATCCGTTCTACGGCTAGGCGATTTTCTGTACCAGCTAGCTCATATTGGAGATTGGTAAACAGTTCGCTAGAACGCAACTGGGGATTGGCTACAGCATAATCTTGGAAGCGATCGATCGCTTGATTTATTTGTACTGTCGCGGCAGCTTTTTCATTGGCAGTCGCTGCTTGCAAATAAGCTTGCCGGGATTGCACCAGTAAAGACACTAACTCTTTTTCTTGTTTGGCATAAGCTTGCGTGACGCTGACAAGGTTGGGAATAAGATCGGCACGGCGCTGGAGTTGATTTTCTACTTGCGCCCATGCTGCTTCAACTCTGGCGTTACTACTTTGTAGAGAGTTGTAAGTCCAAGCACTCCAGAGAGTCAACACTGCAATAATACCTGCACCAATCAGCAACAGTCTTTGCCGCAGATGCGCTAACCGCTTTTGTTGCTGTTGCTGTTGCTCGCGTTTTGCCTGCACCTCTTGGATTGCCTTTTGAATAAACTCGGCGGGAATATCGACTTCTTGACCTGCTGCCACTAATTGCGAAGGCGAGTAGCTTTGGGTATAATCAGCATAGTACCGCGATGCTAGCTCTAACACTTCTGGAGCAATCTCTTCAGGAATTCTATTTTCTGCATTTTTCATCGCCTTCATCCAACAACTTCCAGGTAATTACCAGCTACCACCAGCACCGCCACCACCGCTACTACCACCTCCAAAGCTACCACCACCGTCACTAAAACCACCCCATGAACTGCTGCTGGGAGGAGGAGGCGGAGGAGGCGGAGGTAAGCGAGGAATTATTTCCTCATGTTGGTGGTGATAAGAACAGCTGTGGCAATCATCAACAATTAGACGTTTTCCAGAACTAAATTGCGTAGGTGATTTGACAGTCTTTTCGGTATGGGTGACAGTTAATTCCTGACAGTGAGGACATTTCCGAAATCGAGATGAATGGGACTCATGGGCAACAATGTGGAATCCTATACCAGTTTGCTTTTGACTGCAATTGGGACATCTCCAACCGGAGAATCTGACACTTCCCAGTTTTTGCGCTACTTTCTCTGCTTCACTCAGATATGATTCAACTGTAGTTGCATCTACTTTTGCCATCGGCTGTTGGCAATCAGCACACAAAAAAACGCGATCGCCACCACTGAGGCGCGTGCGTCCTTGCGGTGCAATGAAAATTTTACGAGGACGTCCCAGGTAAACAGCACTACCCACCACCAGCACCAATATTCCACCTCCGGCCAGCCATCCCCAAGGAACAGCGCCATCTTCAGATGTTTCTCCGTTGGGAGTTGCTACCTGATTCGCAGTTTTTACCCTGTTTGCCGAAGCTGGGCGATCGGACTCTAGAATAACTACCAGCGCTTTCGTTCCCGCTAGTGTACCGCCTTCAAAATCTCCTTGTTTAAATCGGGGGATGATTTGGGTGTCAATAATGTTACCTACTTTGGCGTCGGGCAAAATCGCTTCCACACCGTAACCCGTCTCAATTTCCACACGGCGATCGCCTACTGAAATCAAAAACAGCACGCCATTATCCTGTCCTTTCTTGCCAATCCCCCAGTAATTAAAAAGTTCCGTTGCGAATTGTTTCGGAGAGTCAGCAGGGGCTGTTTTCGGCACAGTTACCACCGCCATTTCTGTACCATTTTTTGCCTCTAACTGCGAAATTATTTGATTT
>JANZYY010000017.1:0-9628 GCA_026419705.1 Fischerella sp. | reverse complement strand
GTCTTATCTGCAAGAATTCCCGCCATATCAGTTACCCAACCGCCATTGTTTTGCCGAGGATTAGGAACTTCTTGCACAGTCAAGCCCAAACTGGGAAAAGGAAACAGAAATACGATAGCTCCAAATAAACTAACCCAAAAAGTACGTTTTGATTTTAGTAAATTAAATTTCATTAGTTCAGCCTCCAGCAGACAAATGTCTGGAGCGTGTAAAAGAAAAATTTGCTTCTGTTGTGGACTTATTCTTTGGAAACCAATCTCCCTGACCTAAGATCTTGCGCCCTCGCTTGCGAGAGCGGCTACGCTACGCCCTACAGAGGTTTTTGAAATAGCCTTCTATATTCTATTGTGCTGAAAAAATCCCAAAGCAGTAATCAAGCATACACAGACATACCACTTAGTAACTGATAGCTTTATTACCCATTACCAATTAACAATTCCATCTGTATTCCACAGAGGCGCTGTTCGAAGTGTCTGGTCGTTAGCATGTGGATGCAATCCCAAAAAAACAACACCCAAGCTTTGAAGGGAAATGTCCGTTTCTACTTGGGTGTTACCGAGCAAGATCCAGATGGCGATCGCCTTACCAAACAAAAGCCATGCTTCTAATTTGAATTAAACCTACTTTTTATTCAGTTCTTGAGCCATTTTACGAAAGTAATCCATCTTAGGATCGGGACGACGACGAAGAGTTGTAGTAGTTGTAGAGGCTTCTGGAGTAGCCTTTGGCTCTACTTTCGCTGGTTGCTGTATATTAGATGGTTTTATGCTTGTTGCCTCATTGGTTTCTAAAAAATATTCAGACTTAGAGAACCCAAATATCCTAGCTAGAAAACCAAATATCTGAGAAAACAGGCTTTTGAGAAAACCAAATAGCTGATATAAAAACCCTTCCAGGCGAATAAACGAGTTCCGAATAATTTGAATTACACTAAACATGGCAGCGTCTCCTGATCGCGGCTGATTATTATTTTGACTTACTGCCTTGAGGATGTGTAACACCATTTCACAAAAACTCTCATACCAATGCAGATATTAGAGACGCGTGTGCCGCATTGGTGTTGCACCAAATAGGGATGAACAAGAATGAATCACTGAGAATTGGATTTTCTATTTGTAATAGATGATCAATTCATCCTGTAAATATGTAACGCCCCGTGATTTACGTGAAATGCTGCTATATATTTTGTAATGTTTTTAAACGTAATTTAGTATAAACAACAATTAATGTAGAGAGACGCAAATATTTACGTCCCTCGGCGGCGATCCGGCGATCGCACTTATTCATCTTCTGATTGAAAACAGATTAACAGTCCACTAATTCGGGTGTTTGGTTGAGAATTTGGCTTTCAATGGAAATAAAATTGAGGTAGGCGGGAGAGTCTAGGTTTTCTGGGCGAAAAGCAGCGACATGATGGCAATTTTGAAATGCCAATTTGATTCCAAAGTAACGCTCAACTGCTTTGCGAATTGCATCTCCACCCATCATACGTAATAGTTGCGCTCTGTGTTTTTCTGTTGGCGGTGCAACGCAATGATTAGCCCATTCTTCTCCTCTTGCTAGACGCTCTGCAAGGCTTTCTACAATTCCCCAAGCATAAGGTAATGATTCTCTAATTGTGTCAACAAATTCTGCTTCGTTAACTTTACCTGCTTTCGCTTGGTCAATGAGATGCGCGCTCACATTCAGTGACATATTACTTTCCTTGCTGATGTTGTGGGTCGAAAGTGACCAAATTTCTACGTATAATCATAATCATTTTCGTTCACAACCTTTACTCGATTGCAAGAAAAAGTAATATTCGTGCCTAAAAACTATCTATTTTCACCCAGCACTTGGTGCAACACCTGACGATGTATCAGCGCCCGATCCACGAAAAACTGAATTTTTTCTGATGAAAGTGGCTCGCCATTAGCATAATGCTCAATCCACGCTTTACTAATAACATTGGCATCATCTGGCAAATTCGCCAAATCCCATCCTGGCATATCCAAATCTTCCATCAACCTATTCACCTTGGGATCGTAACTGAGAGCAAAACAGCGACACCCTTCACTTGCTGCCATAATCAAACTGTGCAGGCGCATACCAATGGTCATTTCAATACCGCGGAATACACCTTTTAAAAGTTGGGGTTCTTCCAGAGATAGAATTTTGCTCACATCTTTCAACGCTGGTTGAATTGCTTGGGCTATACTCAAATCTTGGCGTTGCTGAAATGGCAAGAGGATAATAAAAGTTTGCGTCGCCTTTTGAAAATCTACTAGTGCACGAGTTAAATTACTCAGACGAGTGGCTGTCAATTGGGGATGCGATCGCAATGTTAGCGCTACCCTCGGTGCAGGTAAATCCCAAAGCCCAGGTACTGGTTTAGATTCTAACGCCCAAACCGGATCGGGTGCCAACAGATGGGGAATTCGCCAATCTGAAAGTAAACTTGCAGAAGTGCGATCGCGTACACTGACTTTTGTGCAACCTGCAAAAGTTTGTCGTGCTAACCAACGAGTCGCTGAACGCCGCAAAGGACCTATTCCCTGCGCCCAAGCAACAGTTTTCAATCCCATTTTTTGGGCTAATGTCATCAAGCCCCCATAATAAAATGGGCTAATGGCACTGGTAGCATCTTGGATTAAACTACCACCGCCCCAGATCAGAGCATCACAAGAACGCAAAGCTTGTACGATCGGGAAAAAAGCCATGCGTTCGTAGGTTTCCACACCATAACGTCTCTGGGTTTCTTCTAGATTACCAGAAAGAACCACAGGTGTAACCTCAGGTGGTAACATTTGTAGTAGCGTTGCCAACAAAGCTTCATCGCCACCATTTCCTTGACCGTAATACCCAGATAATAGCGCCCGCATCCTAGCCATTTGAAATTTCGGATTTCTATTGTTTAACTGAATATTTTGCCGTGGAATAGCCTGGGACAGGAATTGATAAATTAAAAGATATTAACAATTTTCATGCTATCAAAGTAGCTGAAATTGATGTATAATTAAAAAAGTGAAAACTAAGGTAAAGTACGGGGTTATAGCTCAGTTGGTAGAGCACCTCAATGGCATTGAGGGGGTCAGCGGTTCGAATCCGCTTAGCTCCACTTCTTCCACAAATAAAGATATATCTCCTCGTTTCACCAAGTAAGCAGGAAATGAGAGAATAGTCAATGCGATCGCATTGATCCAAATTTCAAGCTTACCCAGCTAGGATAGTATAATGGTTTTCAGGTCTTGCATAAATGAGCGATGAAAATTGAACCACTAAGTCACTAAGGCACCAAGAATTGAATTTGTTATTTGCTATAGACAATAAATTTATTCTGTAAATGTGCAACGCCGGTTTTCAAAACTTCTCTTGACATCTCTACGCGAATGCCTAATCTCAAAGGGAATCCCAAAGGTTTAAAACCATTTATTATTTTATGTTTGAACAAATTTTAATTTGCACCGATTTCTCCGATGGTTTACATCGTCTAGCAAATTTTATTTCCAGTTTTGCGCTTGCAGGGATTAAGCAAATTGTTTTTCTACACGTTGTTCCCTTATGGGAAAAAGGCATTATTCCACAAGTCGATAGAGAGAAAATAGAACAAGCTCAAACCCGATTGGTAGAAGCTGTTGGTGAAAACCCCACTGACGTAGAAGTAAAAATAGAAGTTCAATCGGGAAAGCCTGTTGAGACAATACTTAAAGTCGCCCAAACCTATCAGTCCCAATTGATTGTACTGGGTTCTCAAAGTCGCAGCTTACTTGCAGAAAAACTGGTAGGTAGTACAATGGTAGACTTGTCTCGCCGAACAACGATTCCTCTACTGGTACTGCGTCCCCAGTTAATCTCCACTTATACTTGTGAAGAATTAACGCTCCGTTGTCAGCACCTTTTGCGCTCTTTGCTACTTCCCTACAACGGTACCAAAACAGCAAATTATTTGGTAGAAAAGATAAAGCTCCTAGCTCAACAACAGTCTGGTAGATTTCTCCAACACTGCAAGCTTTGCTGGGTTTTAGAAAATGTTGGTCGTCGAGAAATACCGAGGAAAATCCTACCGCAGCAGGCTCAGCAAACTCTATCTCAGATTAAAGCTGATTTAGAAGCGGTAAATTTACAAGTAGAGACAGAAGTTCGCGAAGGGTACCCTGTTACCCAGATATTAGAGACAGCCGTAATGGCAGATATTAGCGCGATCGCGGTGTCTTCAGGAACAATAGGTAAACCCCAGGAATGGTTAGTTTCTAGTTTTGCGGCTGAAATATTGCGTCATAGTTGGTATCCCGTACTCTTTTTTCCACCCGAACGTGAATAAACTAGAGAAGAATAATGAATTCAGCATTCAGAATTCCGCAGAGGACTGAACTAGCAGTATCAAATATACCTTCAATTCCAGCGTGCTTTTTGTCTTCTGCTTTTCTTCGGTAATTTCACTTTTATAAACTTAGACCCGCTTTACTCAGCTATCCTACAGGAAGTCGCTGCGCCCTGGAAGTGCATACTTACCATCAAAACGAACCACAAAGAACACATAGATGCACCTTCTTGGGCTGACCGCAGGGTAGGACACAAAGCAAAAGAGTTTGAGAGAGTTTTTGCCTAAGTCCTAAAATTCTATCAAACACTTCTGAATCGAGGAGACCTTGTAATCAAGATTGTCCAAAAATAATGCTGCGAGTGCGCCACAATTACCGTGATTACACTCTGGCAATTCTACAGTCCAATAAATTACAAATTTTTCATGACAGACAATCATGAAGTTTGTACACAACCAAACATGAAAATTCTTACTCCTTCGCAACCGCTGCCTGATAACGGAGATATTAACACAGCATGAGGAGATTGCTGATTGTTCCCTTCTGCCTTCTGGCTTATTTTCAAGCTAGACAAGGAGGATAAGGAAACAAAGGGCAAGGGTTTGTAAGAAATATACTTTTGTTAATTTTAATACTATATATTTAGTTAAAATAACTAGAACAGGCAGGTATAAGTGTTTCCGAAAAGGCTGCAAGATGATACTAATAATAGCAGACGCGCGGAAGATAGCGTATGTGCAACAGCAATCCAACAGAATCAAGAATTACTAGGTCTGCTGGCAGATACTGCTCCTGTAATGATTTGGACGGCTGGATGCGACAAGCATTATAACTACTTTAATTCTGCTTGGCTGGAATTTACGGGGCGATCGCACCAGCAAGAGGTAGGCAATGGTTGGATGGAAGCAGTACATCCAGAAGATAGGCAGCAATGTCAGGATATATACTTAACCAGCTTTGAGAGACAACAGCAGTTTCGCAGACAATATCGGCTACGTCGTGCTGATGGCGAATATCGATGGATTTTAGATACAGCTGCACCAAGATTTGCAGTAGATGGTAGCTTGAGCGGCTATATTGGCTATGCCGTAGATATTACTGAAATAAAAGTTAAAAAAAAATCATTAATCAAAAGTGAATCCAAGCTGCAGCGAGCGTTAGAGACAGCAGAAACAGGAATTTGGGATTGGAATTTTAGAACCGGGCGAGTCAGTTTTTCTGAACAGGTAGAGCATCTTTTCGGCTGGAAATCAAATTCCTTACCTACGAATTACAGAGCTTTTCTCAAGTGCATTCACCGTAGCGATCGCTCAATTGTAACTAGGGCGATTCGCAATACATTACAACAACGAACTAACTATGATGCTGATTTTCGCATTGTCTTGGAAGATGGTGCTGTTCGCTGGCTGAGAAGCAAAGGGAATGTATTACGCGATCGCCACGGGCAAGCAGCACGGATGATCGGTACACTCATTGACATCAGCGAGCGCAAGCTAGCAGAATTAGCTTTGCAAGAAGCCAAAAAACAGCTAGAAAATCAGTTGCAAACAGAAATTAGCCAACGTCAACAAGCAGAAGCAGAACTGCATGCTTTGTTTGCTGCGATCGGCGATGTCATCCTTGTTTTAGATGCACAAGGACACTATCTCAAAATTGCACCAACCAATCCCACATCATCGTACAAACCACCAGAGGATTTGATTGGTAAGACACTGCATGATGTATTTGGGCGTTCGCAAGCTGATTTTTTTCTAGACAAAATTCAGCGTGCAATTACCAACCAGGAAACTATCAACTTTGAATACTGCTTGAACATTGACAACGCAGAAGTCTGGTTTGCTGCTAGTGTGTCACCACTGCTACAAGATACCGTTATCTGGGTAGCACGCGATATCACCGCTTGCAAGCAAGCAGAACAAGAACGGAATCGATTTTTGCAGCTGCCGTTGGAAATGTTGTGTATCGCCGGATTTGATGGTTACTTCAAGCAACTCAACCCTGCTTGGGAAGAAACTTTAGGATGGACGCAGGAAGAACTTACAGCTTGCCCATTTATTGAATTTGTACATCCAGACGACCAAGAAGCAACCATTGCCGCAGCACAAAAACTCGCTACAGGTAACGACGTCATCTGTTTTGAAAACCGTTACCGTTGCAAAGACGGCTCTTATAAATGGCTGTTGTGGACATCAAGAACAGTACCGCAACAGCAATTGATTTATGCTGTCGCTCGTGATGTTAGCGATCGCAAACTTGCCGAACAAGCCCTCCGCCAAAATGAAGCTCAGTATCGCCGTTTGATCGAGACAGCAGCAGAGGGAATTTGCATACTGGATATAGAAGGCAAGACAAGCTTTGCCAATCCCAAAATTGCCCAGATGCTTGGTTATACAGTTGAAGAAATGATCGGAACGCCTTTGTTTGCCTTTATGGATGCCCAAGGGCAAGCGATCGCAGCTAAACATTTAGAGGGTCGACATCAAGGCATTGCCGAACAGCATGATTTTAAATTCTGTCGCAAAGATGGTTCCGAGTTGTGGGCGATGATTGCTACCAATCCGATTTTTGACGATGCGGGGCAGTATCTTGGCACACTAGGAATGCTAACAGATATTACCGATCGCAAACGTGCCGAAGAGGCATTGCAAAAAAGTGAGGCTAGAAATCGAGCCATGCTCGATGCCATCCCCGATCTGATGTTTCGTTCTAACAGAGAAGGCGTGTATCTCGACTACGTGGCGGCAAAAGACGCAGAACTGGCAGTACCTGCACATGAAATCATTGGTCGTTCAGTCTATGAATTATTGCCGCCCGAATTGGCAAAAAAAGTAATATATTATACAGAAAAGGCGATCGAGCGAGGCAACATCCAAATTTTCGAGTATCAACTACTAATAAAAGACGAATTGCGGGATTATGAAGCACGGCTAGTACCCAGCGGTGAAGATGAAGTTTTGGCAATTGTCCGTGATATTACGGAACGCAAACAGAATGAAGAAGCATTGCAAGCACTTGTCGCTGGGACAGCTGCAGTTACAGGTGAGGAATTTTTCCCTGCACTCGTGCGTCATTTAGCAGCCGCCTTGGGAGTTCGTTATGCCTTAGTGGCAGAAAAAGTTGATACAGAATATACTAAAGCCCGAGTTTTAGCATTCTGGGCTGGCGATGGACTTGCAGAAAACTTTGAGTACGAGCTAGCTAACACTCCTTGTGAAAATGTCGCTAAACAGGGAATGGCTTACTATCTGTTTGGAGTGCAGCAACTATTTCCTCTCGATCGGAATTTAGTCACCATACAAGCGGAAAGTTACTTAGGAGCGTCATTTATCGATTCATTGGGAGTGGCGATCGGTCACATTGCCGTCTTTGATACCAAACCGCTGCTGGAAGAAGAACGTGCGAAAGCAATTCTGAGTATCTTTGCTGCACGCGCCACAGCAGAACTACAACGCCAGCGCACAGAAGATGCACTCAGGCAATCAGAGCGACAATTTCGAGAACTCGCCTGCAAAGAAGCACTACTCAACCGTCTTGCCAGCCAAATTCGGGCTTCTTTAGATATCAGTACTATTCTGGAGATTGCTGTCACTGAGATTCACAATTTATTACAGATCGATTTATGCAGTTTCACTTGGTATCGTGCTGATGTGCAGCCACCACACTGGGAAGTTTTTCAGGAAGCTAAAAGTATTGCCACACCCAGTTTGCTAGATTTTCGACCAACAAATGAAGAAATAGGAATAATTGCACAAAAAATATTCAACAAAGAAATCATCAGAGTAGATGACGTCCAAGCCATCGCCGATCCCATCTCACGCCAGTTCTTTGTGAGTTTGGGCTTGACTGCTACATTGATACTGCCAATTCACACTCAATCTGGTGAAATTGGTACTTTATCCTGCAATCATTTTAATGGTTCCCGACTTTGGCTAGATAGTGAAGTAGAATTGCTTTTGGCAGTCACGGACCAAATTGCCATAGCCATTGACCAAGCACAACTCTACAAACAAAGTCGTATTGCTGCCCAAACTGCCCAAGAAAAAGCACAGCAGCTAGAACAGACTTTGCAAGAACTCCAAGCAATGCAGGCGCAGTTGATCCAAAACGAAAAAATGTCAAGCTTGGGACAGTTGGTTGCAGGTATTGCCCATGAAATTAATAACCCGGTGAACTTTATTCATGGGAATATCACTCACGCTAGCGAATATGCTCAAGACTTGCTGCGTCTGGTTGAACTTTATCAACAGCACTATCCCAATCCCGAACCGGAAATAGAAGAAGAAATAGAGGCGATCGATCTGGAGTTTCTCTGTCAAGATTTACCTAAACTTTTGACTTCCATGAGGATAGGAACCGATCGCATTCGTCAGATTGTTCTGTCTTTGCGCAACTTTTCCCGCTTGGATGAAGCTGACATGAAAGCGGTTGATATCCATGAAGGTATTGATAATACTTTACTTTTGCTGCAAAATCGCCTCAAAGCAAAGCCAGAACATCAGGAAATTCAGATCGTTAAAGAGTATGGTGATTTACCATTAGTAAATTGCTACGCCGGACAGCTCAATCAGGTGTTTATGAATCTGTTGGCAAATGCGATCGATGCTTTGGAAGAAGGTAATAGGTCATGGGTAATAGGTAATGGGGAAGAAATACCCAATTACCAATTACCCACGATTCACATTCGCACTGAAATTCAAGACAATTTCGTGTTTATCCGGATTGCCGACAACGGACCAGGTATGACGGAGGAAGTACAGCAAAAGCTATTCGATCCCTTCTTCACAACCAAAGCCGTAGGTAAAGGTACGGGTATGGGCTTATCAATTAGCTACAAGATTGTCGTTGAAAAACACAAAGGGATATTTAAGTGTATTTCATCACCAGGCAAAGGAGCCGAGTTTATAGTTGCCATCCCGCTGCAATAGCTACCATCACCAGTTTTAAGGCAACGCCTGCACCATACGCGCATATACTCAATTTTACATAGATTTAAGTATTATATTTTTCTATTTTTCAATTATACCACAGGCAAAATCTTACTTAAATTTACGTAAACTTAATGAAAAATTGGTCTAAAATTAACAGATTGGCTGTTAACCTATAGCTAATTCACTTTTTGCTGCAACATTTGAACCCTCCAAAATCTGTGGTTTACAGAGTTTGGGGGATTCTTTTTTAAGAATTCCCTTTCCCCTACTACATTAGGTAAGCTAGCGAAAGCTAGTGGATTGCGATCGCCAAGTGTTCCCAAAAGACATTTTTCTGTTTTGGACCACACCAGTGGGACAAAAATGTCTATCAAAACCCGCTCCTCCTAACCACTAACC
>JANZYY010000181.1 GCA_026419705.1 Fischerella sp. | reverse complement strand
TTATTCGGCTGACCGCAGGGTAGAACACAAAGGACACGGAGAATAAAGAGTTTAAGAGGGTTTTTGCGTAAGTCCTATTATAAACAAACTGCCGCGGTCGCATAAGATGAGGTAGGAGTAGACTTATTTAGTAACACCACATCGCGCCAATGACTACGTCATGCAGTTCCTATCTGGGCGTTGTCTTGGTCTTGATTGAACATGCTGCTGGAAGGAACTGTTTGAACTGGAACCAATCCAAAACAAGTACAAGTGAAGATAAACAAAAATCAAAGTAATTTACTTTTTCACTTTTTATAATGTCCTTATGTTTTAGGCGACCAATAACAAGATAAGCTAACAACAAACTTCTTGCGTAAATAGAAATAGAAGAAAAGGACAAAAGCTGTGTGGAGTGACACTCCCCGGAATTAGAAACGGGGGCTTTACGCCAGCGCGACTCGTAAAGTGTTGGCTAAAGTCTGTTACGATCCCCAGAAAGTCTTAAAATATTGTTAACTTCTGCCAAATCTCCATCCTTCAATATATTTAGTACCACCCCGGAATCATTATGGCTATTGGCTACGTTGCGCTAGTACTGCACGCACATCTACCCTTCGTCCGTCACCCAGAAAGTGACTATGTGCTGGAGGAAGAATGGCTTTATGAAGCCATCACAGAAACTTACATACCTTTACTAAGAGTTTTTGAAGGGTTAAAGCGAGACGGGATTGACTTTAAAATCACGATGAGCATGACACCACCTCTAGTGTCAATGCTACGCGATCCTCTGCTGCAAGAACGCTACGATGCCCATTTAGCAAAACTGGAAGAACTTGCAGAGCTTGAAATCGAGCATAATTATCATCATGGTCATATCAAATATCTAGCAGAACATTACGCCAGTGAATTTAACGCCACACGACAAATCTGGGAACGCTACAAAGGTGACTTAGTAACTGCTTTCAAGCAATTCCAAGACACAAATAACCTCGAAATCATCACATGCGGTGCTACCCACGGTTACTTACCGCTGATGAAAATGTACCCGCAAGCAGTGTGGGCGCAACTGAAGGTAGCGTACGAACACTACGAGGAAATTTTTGGTTGTCCTCCTAGGGGTATTTGGTTGCCTGAATGTGCCTACTATGAAGGTTTAGAGCGGATGCTGGCAGATGTTGGTTTGCGCTACTTTCTCATTGATGGACATGGTATCCTCTATGCTCGTCCCCGTCCCCGATTTGGCACTTATGCCCCTATTTTTACAGAAACTGGCGTGGCTGCTTTTGGACGTGACCATGAATCTTCTCAACAGGTATGGTCTTCAGAAGTAGGTTATCCTGGTGCGCCGGAATACCGAGAGTTTTACAAAGACTTGGGCTGGGAAGCTGAATATGAGTACATCAAGCCCTACATTATGCCCAATGGTCAGCGAAAAAATACCGGTATTAAATACCATAAAATTACCGGTCGTGGCTTAGGTTTAGGAGATAAAGCGCTTTACGATCCCTACTGGGCAAGAGAAAAAGCTGCTGAACATGCCGCCAATTTTATGTATAATCGCGAACAGCAGATTAAGCATCTTTACGGGATGATGCAGCGTCCGCCAATTGTAGTTTCGCCCTACGATGCAGAGTTATTTGGGCACTGGTGGTACGAGGGACCTTGGTTTATTGATTACTTGTTCCGGAAGTCTTGGTATGACCAACAAACATATCAATTGACTCACTTGGCCGATTATTTACGCGCACATCCAACTCAGCAGGTTTGCCGTCCCTCTCAGTCTAGTTGGGGTTTCAAAGGTTTCCATGAGTATTGGTTGAACGATACAAATACGTGGATTTACCCACATTTGCATAAAGCAACCGAACGTATGATTGAACTCTCTAGAAGAGAACCCGTGGATGAACTAGAGTGGAAAGCGCTGAATCAAGCAGCAAGAGAGTTGCTTTTAGCACAATCTTCTGACTGGGCGTTTATCATGCGGACGGGAACAATGGTACCCTATGCAGTTAGACGGACGCGATCGCACTTGATGCGTTTTAACAAGCTCTACGAAGATATTAAGATCGGCAAAATCGACAGCGGTTGGTTAGAAAAAGTCGAGTTTATGGACAACATATTTCCTAATATCAATTATCGCGTCTACCGACCGTTGTAAGTAGGTCAACTTATAGCCGTGGCGTGTTTTCAAACCCCAAGTGACACCATTCTATATTTTGGAAACCTCCTAAATCCCCATTTGAAAGGGGGAGTTGCAAGTAAATTTCTGTGAGGGGAGATCCAAGAGGACAGAAAACAGACCTTAGTAGGGTGCGTTAGGTCAATTTTCATCCTAACGCCCTCCATTACTTTAGCCAGGCAATGTATTGCTGGCATAGGCATCCATCCCATAGGCAGGAGTGCGATCGCTATAGTCTGTTTCCTTGCCAGTAATGGACTTAGCCAATTTTTCAAAAGACTCGGAACGCCAGTTACGCTCGTGGATCGGCTTTCTCTGCTCTCCCAGGAAATAAGCTAGAGAACCTAATACGGAAGCTGCTACCCAACCAACAACAAATAATCCAATCAAGATACTCATCATATCGCTAGTCCTTTGTTTAACTTTTGTTGCTTTATGTAAATAAACGTAACAAAAACTTGTAAATAAGTCATGGTGTGGATACCGGTCAAACGGGTGGGTTATTCCGCACTTAGAAATTGAAAGGGCAAGGGACAAGGGGCAAGGGGCATCTGTAAGAAAACCAATGCCCAATTTCCAATTCCCAATGTCCAATCCCCGATCCCCAATCCCCACTAGCGTTTTACAAACATTTCACTACTTAATCCTGGGATGGGCATCTCGCCCGTCCCAGCGTACCAAGGAAGGCGTAGGGATATTTCTCGCCTGGTAAGTATTTTTGACAGCAAGCCAATTACTGGCAATAGGCATACGCCAACCAGTACCAAAAGCGCGATCGGTGATTTTCAATCCTGGAGGTGCTTGTCGCCGTTTAAATTCCGCACGTGCTACCATCTGAATTACTTTGTCTACGACAACTGGATCGTGTCCGACAGCAACTATTTGGGCGGGTGATTGATGATTTTGAATCAAGCGTTGCAAGATGTCATCCAAAACATCGTATGGAGGTAGAGAATCTTGATCCACCTGACCGGGTTTGAGCTCGGCGCTGGGTGGTTTGGTAAGGACGTTTTGGGGAATGATTTCGCCATGGCGATTTAACCAACGACACAGCGCATAAACACGGGTTTTGGGAACATCAGCAATGACTGCCAAACCGCCATTCATATCGCCGTAGAGTGTACAGTAACCAACCGCCATTTCTGACTTATTGCCAGTAGACAGCAGAAGATAGCCAAATTTATTAGATATTGCCATTAATAAATTACCCCGAATTCGGGATTGAATATTTTCCTCTGCCAATCCAAAGCTTGTACCCGCAAACAAGTCGGCTAGGGTTTTGTCATATTCTTGCATTAAATCGCCGATCGGCAAGGTAGTCGTTTTGATACCAAGATTTGCTGCCAAAGCCAAGGCATCAGTGATGGAGTGCTCAGAACTGTGAGGAGAAGGCATCAGGACACCGAGGACATTTTCTTTACCAAGTGCTGCTGTGGCGATCGCTGCTACGAGTGAGGAATCAACCCCGCCACTTAAACCGAGAACTACTTTACTAAAGCCGCACTTGCAGACATAATCTCGTACACCCAAAATCAATGCTTGCCAAATTTCTTCTTCTTCACACTCGTAATTAGGTGCAAGGGGACCCAATTTTAAATCTCGGGCTTCTTCGTCAAATTCGACTATTAGCAAGTCGGTTTCAAAACCACGCCCGCGACAAATAACTTCGCCTTGACGGTTTACGGCAAAACTTCTGCCATCAAAAATCAAATCATCATTTCCACCCACTTGGTTGGCATAAATAATCGGTTGGCGAAAACGCACCGCACTGTGACTCAGCATTGCTTCGCGGAACCGCTGTTTGCTGACAGTGTAAGGCGAAGCAGACAGATTGACGATAAAATCCACACCTAAAATTGCTAAATCCGCAATCGGGTTGGTAGTGTAACTGCGTTTACCCCAAAATTCTTCATCGTTCCACAAATCTTCGCAAACAGTGACGCCAATATGAATATCATCTAAGCTAAAGTAATTAGCTTGCAAACCTGGTTCAAAATAGCGGCGTTCGTCAAAAACATCATAAGTAGGCAAAAGTCGCTTGTGAAAAAATTGTTGTACTTTGCCTGCTTCTAACCAAGCGATGCTATTAAATAAAGTTTTACCACCAGTAGAATGGGCTTTGAAATTCTCTTCTACGGTTCCCACCAATACCGCTAAATTCAGCGGCAAATCTCTAGCTAATTGTTGCAAAGTAATGCCCATTGCCTCAACAAAACTGGGATTTAATAATAAATCCCGTGGAGGATAACCACACAAAGATAGTTCCGGTGTCAGCAACAAACGCGCACCTTGTGCTGCTGCTTGTTGTGCTGTCTCAAGAATTTTTTGGGCGTTCTTTGGTAAATCACCAATGGTAGGATTCAGTTGAGCGATCGCAATTTTCATAATAGTCATTTGTCATTTGTCATTGGTTCTTAGTCAGAAGTCAAAAATTAAACCTTGTGCTCCCGCTGCCTCCTGCCTTCTTGAATTAAATAAACACCAAAGGTTTATCTTTGAAGGGAGCAAAAGCTTCCGCATCGAATTTATATAAAGTAGCTGGACGTCCTGCACCTCGCGACACCTTGATACCGGTATCGCAGAGAAAACCCAATTTGAGTAGACGCGCTCGAAAATTAGAATAATCGGAAAAATTTTCTCCTAAAACTGTAGTGTATAACTGGTACAAATCATTCAAAGTAAAGACTTCTGGTAAAACTTCAAAAGCCACCGGACTATACTCCAACTTATTTTTTAATCGCCTGTGTCCGTATGCCAGAATTTCATTATGATCAAAAGCTAATTGTGGTACTCGCTTGACTGGATACCAAGCAATACCAGCAACTTTATCAGCAATCAATTCGGCTTCTTCAAATCGCACTAGGGCAAAGTAACTAACACTGAGATAACGCACTCCATAACTATCGTTTGCTTCTCGTGGGTCACGATCGGGTCCGCCGAATGTGTACAATTGCTCTAAATAAAGATTTTTGACTCTAATTTTTTCCGCTAAGATGCGATAGGCAGCATCTTCTAAAGATTCGCCTCGACGCACTAAAGTACCAGGAAGACCCCAATAATTTAAAAAGGGTTCCTGCTGTCGCATGACTAATAATACTAACAGTCGGTTCTGGGCTGTATCTACGGAAAAAATGACATTGTCAACACCGACTTTGAAATCAGCCAAAGGTTGTTGATTTAGCGGATCTGCAAGCTTTTTTTGGGTGCGTCCTGGCATTTGTACAAATGCTGTTGATGAATATAGTCAATTACAGGGGGTGTGAGAGTTTCGAGATCTCCATGTTCACGATAGGCTGTTGAGGAAACATCTGGAGCATTTAACTGGGCGATCGCTATTTTTGCTCCTAGATTTTCCACTGCCTGCAAACTAGATTGATCTATTACATATCCCGGTCGTGGCACAACCAAAAGTTGTACTTGCTGTAACAAATCTTCAACTCGATACCAACGCGGTAGTTGAGTCAGCAAATCTGAACCTACCACTAAAGTAAATTCAGTATCTTCTCCCCAACGTTGTTTTGCTTTATCCAAGGTTTCTAATGTTCTCAAACTGCTGAGTTCTTGTTCCAAGCTAATATTATGTGATGGTGAATCAATATCAGCAATCAACAGTCGTAACATCGCCACCCGATGTTCCAATGGCGTTTGATGGGATTTAAAAGGATTATCTGCTGCCCAAACCACTACGCGATCGTAACGCTGTGACAACCATTTGATAATCGCTTGATGTCCAGCAGTTGGTGGATCGGCACTTGTTCCAAATAAGGCAACTCTCATTTTTTGTTGGTTGTTGTTTGTTGTTTGTTGATTGTTGATTGTTAATTACTAACTACTAACCACTAACCAATGTACAGACGGGGGATGGCACGTCTGGTACAACCACTAACCACTAACCACTAACCAATGCTGTTTTTTTGAGCGTTTTCTCTGTCAAATCCTGTAACTGTTCAGAAATTTCCATTGTTATTGGTATTGGATTTTCTATGCGTCGAGTTTCTGCTGGTAAACTTGCTACGGAGGCTGCCGTGCGCTGGCGAATTGTTGCTAAAGTCTCTGGAGTTTGCACCCGTTTACCTTCTCTCATAAACAGTTGCAATAAAGGTAATCTTCCTTGGTGACTTTCATCTGCCAATCCCAAACAATCTGATTTTACTTTGTCTTCTGCGAACGAACGAAAAATTTGCTTGCGTCCCGGGTAAGTCATCTTGCCACTCGACTCTTTCATTACCGGAATGCCATCTATTTCCACTAATTTATACACTCCATTCACGGGCTTTCCTGTTACTAATCGTGTTCCGACTCCATATACATCAATCTCTGCATTGGCAGTTTTTAATTTGTGAATTTCCTGCTCGTCTAAGTCTCCGCTAGCTACGATTGCTACACCAGGCAGAAGCGATCGCACCTGTTTTGACAATGCTGCTAAATCACCTGAGTCCAACCTGACTCCCGCCAATTTCATTTCTCCCGAGTTCACTTTCACAGCTAATCTTTGGGCAGCGGCAATGGTATCGTAAGTATCAATTAACAATGCTGCTCCTGGAAAATACTTATGAAAAGCTGCAAACGCCCGATCTTCACTTCCTTCCATTGCAGCCAGCGCCATGACCAAGGCGTGTGCCATCGTACCACTTGGTTTTTCGCCTAGTTTTAGTGCAGCTAACACGTTGGAAGTAGCATCGAAACCTGCCGCTAATGCTGCTCGTGCTGCCCATAGCGCCCCTTGAGGACTAAACGCCCGTCTAGTACCAAATTCCAGCAACTTTGCTTGTTCGCCCGCCACATCGCGCACTCTCGCTGCTCGTGTGGCAATTAAAGTTTGGTAGTTGATGGTATTCAGCAGATAAGTTTCCACCAGCTGGGCTTGCCATAAAGGTGCTTCTACCCGTAACAAAGGTTGATTTGCAAATACCGCCGTTCCTTCTGGTACTGCCCATACATCCCCGCTAAAACCTCCTGATTCTAGCAGTGACCAGAAACGATCGGGCGCATGAGCAAAAATTCCCGTCGCTTGCAAAGCCTGCAAATGAGAAGCACGAAAGTGAAATTTCTCCAGATATTCCAAAGCTTGCGCCAGTCCCATCGCAATTAAATAGCCAAGATCCTCTGGTAGTTTCCTGACAAATAATTCAAAGCTTGCTCGTCGTTGTTCTACACCTTCGCCTGTGTAACAAGCCGCCATTGTCAGCTGGTAAAGATCTGTCAACAGGCTGTAATCATCAGCACACAGAGTTAGTTCTTGGTTCAACACACCTGGGAAATATGTCATGCGATCGCCCCCTCTCCAGAATCTTTCTTTAGTTTATGGTATTTTTCACCATAAATAATGTCAATGTTTGGCTATACTTTGCAAGTAAAAGACTGTTACTAGTATTTTTACAGTTGATTTAATTGAACTTTTATCAAATATTTAAAGTTTTGTAATAGTTATAGTGAATAATAAACTGTCAGAAACTGCATACACTTAAAAAGGGAATAGGGAATGGAGGAGATTGGGAGAATAACAACTAATCACTACCCAATGTACAGACTACTAACTACTAACCACCAACTACCAACCACCAACCATTACCAAACAATTACTAAGTTTAGTTACAATCATCATCAGACAGGTAATATTCGCCTTTTTGACTAATTAAATCTTTGCAAATATCTGTCAAATAAGATTGCACCATATTTAAATATATTGAGGATAGCAGATAACTAAAAATGTTAGAATTAAAGTATAGATATCCCAGAAAAGCGACCACAACAAGGGAGTCTAAATTATGAGGGCTATCTCCAATCTAATTGCTAGGATAACTCAGTATATTTCGGAAGCGGCTGTACGGATATTCGGTCCGAATGATGATGCTTATCCTAACATTGGCGTACAACCCTTTACAGGCGATCCATACAAGGAAGGTACAGCCAATAATTGGTAGTAAATAAAAAAAGATGAGTCAATCAACATCGAAATCGGTGGGCGAGAAAATCCAAATTCCACCGATTTTCTTATTTGTCATTTGAATAGTTATTGTTGTTTGTTAATTGTTGGTAGTTTTTGGAACAACTAACCATCAATCAATAACTAATAACAACCTTAGCAATGATCCCACTCAAGTTCAGCTAAAATTAACAAGCAGAAAACCATCAAAAAGCCTGTAGCGAGAAATTGCCAACTACCTAGATGAGGCAAAATTAAAATTGCTAGCAAGTGAAGTATACCTATGAATATTAGTGTACGCGATCGCACTCCTAAGCCAGTACACAGATATCCTAAAGCACTTAATCCCAACCACAAGGGACATAAATTTAATAATACTTTTCCCCAACCGAGAAAAATACCCAAATCAGTCAATATTATCCCGAACAGCATTAGCAGTACCCAGCAATACAGCACCCAGCTAACGTGTCTTCGTTTGACCCAAGACTGCGTCCAGCTGAACATTTTTACAGTACCAATTATGCTGAGAATTGACCAAACAGCAGCTTGCAAATTCCAACTTAAGGAAAAAAACTGGGCTGTCACGAACATTGGTATCAGTAAAACGCTCCAAAGTATAAAAGCTTGATCTATAGGGGTATAAAAATTCGAATAAAGCTTGATTTTGCCAATTTGCCAATTAACGAACCAGAGTTTTTCTGAGTCATGGATATTCGCAATTAGCTGTTTGCGACGCAGTGGTGGTACAGAATCATTAAAGAAGCTCATTTTGTCGTTGCTGATTTTAGAAAAAATTTAATATTTTTGGGCTAAAAAATGCCGTATTTATTTTTTATCTATAACTCAGCAACGTTTAATTTCTACTCTGTCTCTGGCATTGACTTTATAGCAAAGTTATAATACGCTAACCATCGGTATCCTATACTTTTTACATCATATTTACAATCCAAACAAATAAACCCGCTTGTAGAAAAATCTCTCAAGCGGGATAGGTTTTTCATACACATACAAAAGAGTTTCTGTTAAAAAGCTACAACATCCCAGTTGTAC
>JANZYY010000180.1 GCA_026419705.1 Fischerella sp. | reverse complement strand
GCGTAAAAAACAGCTAGACCTAGAAAATGTTCCCCTTTTAGGGAGTAACGTACCACCACTGGGTACTGAGTTTGTGTATGCGCGTTGGTACGATACCAAAGGAGAACTAGTACAATTTTTCGGTACGACTCCAGAGATGCAGTTGACGATCGTCCCTGGATTTCACACTCTCAAGACCACGTTTTACTCTTCCAAGGGAACACCCACCGTTACCTGGCTGCGTCAGTTAACGCTACCCGTCTACCAGGATAGTTTATTAATCGGTTATCTCCAAGTTGCAACGCCGCTAGCATTCGTACAAAATAATCTAGCTCAGTTACGATTGGTTTTACTTTTGACAGTACCAGTGACCTTGGGGGCGATCGGTTTAGCTGGTTGGTGTTTGGGGGGAATAGCAATGCAACCCATTCGTGACAACTACGACCAGCTACAACGTTTCACAGCTGATGCTTCCCATGAATTGCGATCGCCGTTGTCAGCTATTATTAGCAATGCCCAATACGGATTAATCTCTCAATCTAGCAGTCCTCAAATGCAGCGTCAGCGCTTCGAGAAAATTCTCGATGTCGCCAAATCAATGAGTACTCTTGTGAATAATCTCTTATTCCTAGCGCGTCATGCAGGTCGATTATCACCAGCATCTTTACAGGAAGTTGACCTGAAGAATGAGCTTTTACGTATAGCAGATGAATATGCCACACAAGAGGCTGCAAAACATCTTAATCTCACTTATACTTTACCAACTACTAGTGTGATTGTGCTGGGTGATACTAACTTACTGTGTCAAGCGGTAGTTAATTTGCTCGATAATGCCTGCAAATACACTCCTGCTGGAGGTCAAGTTCAGCTGCGGCTGTTCACCCAGTCAAATTGGGCTGTCATTGAAGTTATAGACAATGGTATCGGTATTCCTGAAGCAGATTTGCCGCATATTTTTGAGCGATTTTATCGGGTGGATAAAAAGCGAACACGCAAAACTGGTGGATATGGCTTAGGATTATCTATTGTCCAACAAATCGTCTCTGCACACGGTGGTCATACTAGTGTCAAAAGTATCCTCGATAAAGGGTCAACTTTTCAAATTGTTTTGCCACTCAAGTAACCGCAGTCGTTAATATTGTCACTTTCTGTTCACATTTTTTGGCAATACTTAAGATAGCTGGAGAAGGAGATTATACTCCTTTCAACCTCTAAGTGTTGTGTGTGTTGGGTTTAGAACCATTGTGTTGTAACTGATGGGGCAATGGGGGAAAGTCAAGGGTCAAAAATCAAAAAAATTTTTACCTTTTGACTGATTGTGTCTCCATCTGCCCTATTTACTATAACCCCCCAGAAGAAAAAGACTTTCGGAAAGTCCGGTCAAACCTAAGTGTGGGAATTCTCACTCTACCTAATTTTCTAACTATATAACTATTAACTATTGACTATTTTTTAAGCATGTTGATAGTGAACTTCTTACTAACTTGGCTAGTTGCAGCTCTATTGCTGTTGCTTACAGCCTATTTTGTACCAGGCTTTGAGTTTAATACTTTTGGCACAGCCGCAGTTGCAGCGTTAATTCTAGGATTAGTCAATGCAATTGTTCGACCTTTTTTGGTGATTTTGACGCTTCCCTTGACAATTATCACGCTAGGTTTATTTCTTTTTGTTGTTAATGCGCTCATGCTTTGGCTGGTAGGATTCCTCGTTCCTGGCTTTGTTGTTGCTGGTTTCCTACCTGCATTGTTAGCTTCTGTTGTTCTGACCATTGTTTCTACAGTGCTGGGACTTTTAGTCAGAAATGTAACCTAAGGTTCGCATTACTAGAAAGGTTCTAATGTAAATCTGCATCAAGGAGGTGTCTTTTGACTGAGAATTCATCTTTTTCTTCACACCAACCAAGCATGTCCCGACAAGAACTTGTCGAGTTAGTGCGATCGCAACTCGAAGCACTACTACAACAAGAAAATTTCCAGGGAGCAAAAGCCCTTTTGGTACCCGTACAACCTGCAGACATTGCTCAAGCGATCGAGGATTTGCCAAAAGCTATGCAGGCTATAGCTTTTCGCTTACTTCCCAAACAAGAGGCTATTGAAGTCTATGAATATCTTGACTCCAGCGTCCAGCAGTCCTTGATTACAGAATTGAGGCAGCAAGAAGTTCTCGATATTGTAGATAAGATGTCGCCAGACGATCGAGCGCGACTATTTGACGAGTTACCTGCTCTGGTCGTTCAGCGGCTATTGCAACAACTCAGTCCAGCCGAACGAGAATCCACTGCCCTAATTCTAGGCTACAAAGAGGGCACTGCTGGGCGGATCATGACCACAGAATATCTTTCTGTGAAGGAGGATTTAACAGTTAACCAAGCCATCGAGCGAGTTCGGGTTTTAGCTAGTACTACTGAAATTATCTACTACCTTTACGTGACTGATAGAGAACGCCGCCTCACGGGAACCCTCTCCTTTAGGGATTTGGTGATAGCCCAGCCAGAGCAAAGGTTGGGTGAAATTATGACCCGCGATTTGGTATTCGTCCACACGGATACAGACCAAGAAGAAGTAGCGCAAATTATTCAACACTACGACTTATTAGCAGTGCCTGTAGTGGATACAGAACAGCGCCTCGTTGGTATTGTAACTGTGGATGACGTACTGGACGTTTTAGAGCAAGAAACCACGGAAGATATTTATAAACTAGGCGGGGTGGAAGCCAGAGGTGATAACTATTTCCAGACGAACGTATTGACGGCAGCTCGCAAACGGGTTGTCTGGCTATTTGTTCTTTTACTTGCCAATACTGGTACGACTGCTGTGATTAGTGCTCAGGAGAATGTTTTAGAACAAGTTGTGGCTTTAGCTGCTTTTATTCCCTTATTGATTGACACGGGTGGAAATGTGGGAGCGCAGTCCTCAACCGTGGTGATTCGAGGTCTGAATCTTAGAGAAGTTGGCATCAAAAAAGCTTTGCAAATAGTAACGCGGGAAACAATCACAGGGGCATTATTAGGAGTGATGTTAGGGATGGCAGTGATTTTCTGGGCTTACTTCCTTGAAGGTAGCTTGCCAATTGCAATTACTGTAGGGATAAGTTTGCTGGCGATCGCCGTCTTAGCGGCTGTGTCAGGTTCTGGTTTACCTTTTTTATTTGGCGCGATCGGTTTAGACCCAGCCTTAATGTCAGCTCCTTTTATTACGTCTCTTGTAGATGTTTTAGGAGTGTTTATTTATCTAATACTAGCAAGAGCAATTTTACAATTATAACTAACTAACTGATTTTTATTATAAATTTCAGACAAGTTTGGAGACTTTTAAAATAAATATATTCAGATTATAACTTCTCATTTTTCTCAAGTAACAATTATCAGGAAAAACAATCGTGGTTCCTTTGCGAGATAACAACCCAACAACAATTACGCCGTATGTTACCTACGGATTAATTATTACCAATATCCTTGTTTTTCTTTATCAGCTGAGCTTGACACCGCAACAATTGCAAAGTTTTTTCTACGTTGCGGCGCTAGTACCATGCCAACTTTCAAGTACTTGCCCAACTGGCTTGGATAATCAAGTGATACCAGAGTGGATGACCTTAATTACATCTCAATTCCTACATGGTGGTTTTTTGCACCTGGCAGGAAATATGCTATTTTTATGGGTTTTTGGTAACAATATTGAAGACCGCTTGGGTCATGTGAAATATTTAATTTTTTATCTAACGTGCGGCGTTTTAGCAGCACTATCCCAATGGTTCTTTTCACAAAATTCGACGATTCCTTCCTTGGGTGCTAGTGGTGCTATAGCCGGCGTTTTAGGTGCATACATTCTTCGTTTTCCAAGAGCCGAAGTTCTCACTTTAGTTCCTTTAGGATTTTTCTTGACCACAATACGAATTCCCGCATTTTTCTTTCTTGGGTTTTGGTTTATCCAGCAAGCCTTCTATGGTATTGCTAGCTTACAGGCTCGCTCCAATATCGGAATGGAAGGTGGAGGGATTGCCTACTGGGCACATGCAGGAGGCTTCGTCTTCGGGGCAATTCTTGCTCCTCTATTCGGCTTGTATAAGCGCCGCTAGAACATAGCAAATATACCTCTAGCTAGAGAGGTTTTCTAAGATATGCAGCTGTAGCTGGTTTTGTGGTCTGGATTGGCTTATATACCAGCACAATTTACTTACTAACTAGGGCAATGCTAATTGTCCCATTTGCAGATCCGGCGATGAATACGGCGATCGCATCTTCAGAGTTAATTCGTTTCCGCCTTACTCACTATCCAAACCCGCTTAATACAACAAAATCTCAACATTACACCCCTTATTGATCTCAGTATACTGGAACTTCCTACTAGCAGCTGAAGAGCGAAAACTTCAATATTTCTGTTTTTTTATTTTAGCAGTTTTCAACATAAACATCAGTCAGAAGTAATATTTATATAAAAATAAAATATAATTACATCCGCTATTAATAACTCTAGCTCTATCACTATTTGTATTACTTAATCATCCCATGGTTAGAAGATTAGTTGGCAGATATTTTTAACATAGTGAATAACGGATATGAAGTTGGAGAAAAACAAATGACACTTGTAAAATTAGAAGAATTTTACCCCAACTATCGTGAAGAATACTCCGATATTGATGACATTAAGGATTTTGATGTTTATGCTCAAACAAATGACAAAGTGGGTTCGGTTCACGATATTTTAGTAGATGAACAAACAGGTAAATTCCGCTATTTTGTAGTGGACACAGGTTTCTGGATTTTTGGTAAAAAAGTTTTGCTACCAGTTGGTCTTGCTGACATTCGTTACACTGACAAACGAATCTATGCCAAAAGTTTGACTAAAGAGCAAGTCGAAAACCTGCCTAACCTTGATGAATTGGAAAAGGTTGATTACGACTATGAAGAGCAAGTACGTGGAGTGTATCGTGGCTCAGTTGCTACTTCTGGTATGACTCAGCCTGCTGCTTATGACCACAGCACTTACAACTACGAGCAGGAACCGTCACTTTATGATATTGACAAACAGGATAGTCAATCCTTGAAATTATATGAAGAACGGTTAATTGCAAATAAAGAACGTCGCAAGACTGGGGAAGTTGCTGTTGGCAAACACGTAGAAACTGACACTGCTCGTGTTGCAGTACCCGTTGAAAAAGAGCGAGTTATAATTGAGCGCACAAATCCCACGAATGCTACACCAAGCAATCCAGATAATGCCTTTCGTGAAGGTGAAGTAGCCCGCATGGACATTTACGAAGAAACGCCCGATATTCACAAAGAAGCTATTGTCCGGGAAGAAGTCCGAGTCAAGAAAGTTGTAGAACATGACACAGTTCAAGCTCAAGAAACTGTTCGACGCGAAGAGCTTGACTTAGATAATGACGATCGTCCGATTGTGGACAAGTAAATCTAGTATTTTTTGATGTTCCCCACGGCGGTGGAACGAAAGTTTCACAAAAAGCCGGGGGAGTTTAGCTTCAATAACTCTTATTTATTTATATCTTTTGTGTACTTTTTGGTTTGTTATTTTCAAGAAGCTTTAGATATGAATAAATCTAATCATTAATTGACTTTAGATATGAATAAATCTAATCATTAATTGACTGAAGAAAGGCAGCGGGAGCTGAGGGCGGAGGGCAGAAGGCTTAAGTCAAATTTCATACCTTTTTTTTAGTCCGATGCATTCTGCCCGAAAGGTTTCAAGCCCCCAAATTTATTTATTTGTGGAGAAGATCGTGAGATACAAAGCATCATTGTCAGGGTTAAAACGATTAGCGGGACTTAAACATTTTTGAGGCAGAGAAAATACATCAGAGGCTCAAAAATGCTTGAAACCCAGATATATCAATAAAATAGGCAAATCGATGTCAAAGTCTCTCTGTATATGCATTTGAGGTTTTTTATGGCTACTTTTTGTCTAAGTCCCATTATGGGGTACCCTTCTGCCTTCTCGTTATTGTAGAAGATTGTGCAATATATGAGCAAACAAAATATTACTAAGTACAAACTAAGATAAAAAAGCAAAGTTAATGGTAAAATTACAACAATATTCTTCTGCTAAATTGCTGGGTGCTGGTAGGTCAGGACAGGTATTTTTAGTAGCTAGCCAGGGAGGTTTGATAGCAAGAAAAATATTTTATACAGACAAAATTGCTGGCATGATTCATTATTTTTTATCCGGCTCTCCGAATCCGTATATTTGGAATGAAGATGCGATCAAGTGTGCCTTTTATCGGCGCAAGATTCTTAGCACCTTAGTGCAATTTTGGTTTGGTGATAAATTAAGAGTTGCAGAGGCGATCGCCACCTGTTGGAATCAAGAATTTAAAGCCTATCAAATAGATACAGAATTTATTTCCGGGAGGCATGTTGCACTACGTCAGCCTTTTAGCTGCGAGCAAATCCGCGAATTACCTGCCTTAGTTTCTGAGATTATGCTGCCATTACAGGAAAAATTAATTGAGGCAGGGCTTGACGGACTGGTTTGGCAAGCTGGCAAAGGAACACCTACAGCCTTGAATAATTTTTTATTAGCAAATGATACCCCAGGAAATTATGTTTTTGTTTGGATAGATTTAGAATCGGGTGTACCAGCTTTATTTCCTTTAAATACCTTAGCACTTTTTTCATTTTATTTGCCTAAGTCGATTAAATATGGAAGACCGTTATTTGATGATGTGAACACCAGTAAATTAAAGCAATATATAAACAGTTATAGGTTAGAATTAGAAGAAAATTTTGGTAGTGAAAAATATGAGGAAATTTTAGAGTACATTTTCAAGTTACAGCATCATCAAAAAAAATGGAAATCGATGAGGAGAGTTGATCGTAGTATTCAATATCAACTCAAAAAAGGAGCGATCGACGAGCAACAAGCTCAATGGTATTCCGAACATCCATTGGTTTGGTATGGACGAGAGTTGATGAAAATTATAGGTCAATTCGCGTATAAATTTTTCATGGAATTACCTATTGCCATAGTCAATAAACTAGTAAAAATACCATACGTACAAATTTTTTATCAATTTTGGAAATTTCTTTCATCTCATTGTTACAGGTCTTCCCTAGCCAGAAGATATATAGCTAACAGAATTAAATCTTGGCAAGACAGAAAGCAACTAAAAAACGAAGAATCTGAAAGTCTATTAGAATATCTAGAGCAAGATAACAGTAGCGATTATTTAAATGATTTCGGTGTTCATCTGGGCATAAAAATATTTATTAAAGCCATTGAATACTTATTAGTGCCACTCCTCTACCTTGTTGGATTAATTGATGAGTTTATTTTCATTACATGGCTGATTCTAGGAGGACCTATTTATCGGACAATATATACATCTTGGAGAATATTACAAGCAGCGATCGCTAGACAGGAAATTCCTTGGATTGCCTTTTTCGTGGGATTATTTCCTACTTTTGGTATCCTTGCTTATCCTTGTCAAATTATTTATTTAGCTCAAGGAAGAAAGAAAAAAATTGCCCAGTTTATCGTATATGACTTCTTCACCAGAATAGGAGAAAAAATTCCTGCTTGGGGTGGTGAAGATACGCAGACAGAACATTTTTTCAATCTGTTTGCAGATAGAATTGCTGACTACAGAAAAAATCGAACAAAAGCTTTACAAACAGCTAAATTTTAACTATTGACTATCGGTCAGTGGGTTTTAGAGTCAATCGCTTTAACTAAAATACCCACAAGTCCGAAAAAAGCAGCGATCGCCAAAACAGACAACAGGTTGAAACCAATACCAAATCCTTGCTCGTTATTTTGCCAGCGCATAATCCAGAAAGTATCTGTTCCCAAGACAAATGAAGGAACCTGCAAAATCTGGAAGATAGGCATCACCAGAAAACTACCTAAAAACAGTACCACAAAAATAATCAGCGTGGTGTTACCCCAAACCCATAAAGCCGAACGAGCTTTTGAGCTAGAAGTTTTAAAGGGTAGAGAACGAATATCAACATGAGGGGGAGCGTAAATCGCCATACCTGTACGATGGTCTTCAACTTCAATAAAACTAGGACAGCGCAGCAGCAGTGTCGCCATCCACAAATCACCGCTTGCTCCAGAAGTGTTAATTACTATAACAAAACCAAGCCAAGCTGCTTGTGGAAATATGGCCAGCAATATCAGACACAGCAGGTCAATTACCGCCAGGGGAGCTAGTCCAATTACTAAAAATGCGTTACGGGAAAAGCGAGTTCCTGGTGAATTTGCGTAGGCATAAGGTAATAAAAATTTCAGACCAACTCCATAACGGGGCGACCCACCAAAGACAGTGAATGCCATCCCATGAATTAATTCGTGAACAACGAGTGTACCCAATAAAACACCAATAAATCCCAAAAATACTAGAAGGGCTGGTAATTGATTTGTCTGGTTGCTCGCAGATACCAATGTCCATATTCGCCCGTGAACAGCTTGGTAAAACCCACTCACACCTGCCACACTTGCAAAAAACAGCAGGATACTTAAAGCCGCCCAACGCAACGCCAGTTCGTACGTTAGGCGGAAAACATAAGTTGGCTCGTGATGATGAACCATAAACTATGAACGACTGCTATTGAGTATTTTGGCGATCGCCAGAAGTCTGAACAATATACTGATTAGCAGGTGAATCTTCAGCAAGTGGTTCCATTCTTCCTTGAGAAACCAATGTTTGATGGATTAAAGCCGCAATTTCCGCACGGCTAGCAGGCTGGTTAGGGTTAAGTACTTTTGGATTTGGATAGTTGACCACTATGTTTTGTTTGGTTACTGCGGCTACATCAGGAATTGCATCTTGCGGAATACTGCTAGCATCTGTGTAATAGTCACCGAGCTGTGTAGCTTGAGGCGTTGTTGTTCCAGAAGCAGTTGCAGGAGCAGGTACAGCATCGGCTCTAGAAATTAATAGAGGTTGCATTAAGGAAGTGATTGCGATTGGAACAAATACTGGTCTTCTCCTAGCTGGTTGTTGTGTTATTGGTTGAGCTGTTGGAGAAGCTGCTGCTGTTTGATCAGAAGTTAAATCTAGACCTCTGTTCAAAGCGGTTATTGCTTCAACTTTAGTAACAGGTTGATTTGGTCGAAAGTTACCACTAGAATCGCCGGACATGAAACCTTGTTGATATGCTGATTCAATCGGACGTTCTGCCCAGTATTCTTCAGAAACATCTCTGAATGCAGAACCACTTTCTATCTGTCGCACAGGGGGTTGGTTAAAGGC
>JANZYY010000179.1 GCA_026419705.1 Fischerella sp. | reverse complement strand
GCGTAAAGAAGCAATACGCGGGGTTTTGGTCGACTGATTGTTGGATGAAGAGAGAGTTTGGCGATCGCTTATTTGCATAGGTATTGGGTAGTGGATAGTGGATAGTGGATAGTGGATAGTGGTTAGTGGTTAACAACCTACCACTAACTACTAACCACTAACTACTAACAATTCCTTACATTCCCATGATTTCATATCCTGAGTCTACATACAGGACCTGCCCCGTAATTCCGCTTGCCAAGTCGCTACACAAAAAAGCTGCAGCGTTACCCACCTCTGTTTGAGTCACAGTACGTCGCAAAGGAGCTACTTTCTCCACATGATGAATCATATCTAGAATACCTCCAACTGCACTTGAAGCTAAAGTGCGGATCGGTCCTGCGGAAATGGCATTCACTCGGATATTTGAGGGGCCTAGTTCTGCAGCCAGGTAACGCACGCTCGCCTCCAGCCCGGCTTTGGCAACTCCCATGACATTATAGTTAGGAATCGCTCTGACCGCACCCAAATAAGTGAGAGTAACTATGCTTGCTCCTGCTGTCATCAGAGGTTTAGCTGCACCCACCAGCTGCACCAAGGAGTAGGTGCTGACTTCTAAGGCTGTGTGGAAGCCCTCACGAGAAGTTTGACTAAAGTCCCCATTCAGATCGTCTTTGTTGGCAAAAGCAAGGCAATGGATGAGGATATCTAACTTACCCCATCGATCGCGGATTGCCTCAAAAGTAGACTTAACCTGCTCGTCATTTTGGACATTACAGGGCAGAAACAGGCTAGGGTTGAGGGGTTCTACCAGTTCTGCCACCTTTTTCTCCATTTTGCCTTTTTCATCTGGTAAATAGGTAATGCCGAGGTTAGCACCGGCTTTGTGCAGTTGTTGGGCAATACCCCAGGCAATCGAGCGGTTATTGGCAATGCCAGTAACCAAGGCATTTTTTCCAGTTAAATCCAGCATATAAGTTGTTAGCGCGATGGTTCACTAGGAGCATACTAGAATCTGAGCCTAGTTTGTCTTTGTTTTGGACGCGATTTACAAATTTGCTACTTCCAAGTTTGGTAGGAGTGGGGTTATAAAAGATTGAGAACTTTACTGGTGATGGCAAACAACCTCAAGGCACTCAGCAAAACCCATTGTGCTTACTTTTCTTGCCTGTATTCTACCTACTGTAACAGTGAGAGTTTACTAAAAATTTGTCACGGCTTTGGTATAAACTACATTTAATTCTTTTCTCAGAGAACATATTAAGATACACACATGCGCCTAATTTTGCTTTGTGCTTCTCGGTTTCTATGCTCACATGATGTTTTATGATTATTGACAAAGCTGTTTGCAGCCACAAAATCTGCACTGAAACTTTAAGAGAATTCCAATGAATCTTTCTTTTTTCTTAAAAAACTTATTGTCTACAATTTTGAAAGTAGGGGTAGGTTTGTAAACGTACCTCTACTAGAAGCTAGTAGGATAAATTTTGTATCATGTTGGACAAACATTTAAAAAGCAAAGAGGTTAAGTATAGGAAAGAACAAAAAGGTTGACAATGTTTTCTTGATTTTTCGGGTGTATTCTTAGGTAATCCATATTTAATTTTTTCCGGCATTGGGTAGGGGAAGGGAGATGATCGTGACACAAGATAAAGCCCTAGCAAATATTTTTCGTCAGATGGCGACAGGAGCGTTTCCGCCAGTTGTGGAAACGTTTGAGCGCAATAAAACGATCTTTTTCCCCGGCGATCCTGCAGAACGAGTTTATTTTCTTTTAAAAGGTGCAGTGAAATTATCCAGGGTGTACGAAGCAGGAGAAGAAATTACTGTAGCGCTACTTCGGGAAAATAGCGTTTTTGGGGTTTTGTCCCTACTAACGGGAAACAAGTCCGATCGTTTTTATCATGCAGTTGCTTTTACACCGGTAGAATTGTTATCAGCTCCAATTGAACAGGTGGAACAAGCACTCAAAGACAACCCGGAGTTGTCAATGTTAATGCTGCGAGGCTTGTCTTCGCGGATTCTCCAGACAGAGATGATGATTGAAACACTGGCTCACCGTGATATGGGTTCGAGATTGATCAGTTTTCTACTAATTCTCTGTCGGGATTTTGGTGTTCCTTGTGCAGATGGAATCACAATTGACCTCAAGCTATCTCATCAGGCGATCGCTGAAGCAATTGGTTCTACCCGCGTCACCGTCACCAGGTTACTAGGCGATTTGCGCGAAAAGAAGTTGATTTCCATACACAAGAAAAAAATCACTGTTCATAAGCCTGTTACCTTAAGTCGGCAATTCACTTAAAAGTACTTGGGGGATGGGGAATGGGTAATGGGAAATGGTTGTTGTCTGTTGTTTGTTGTTTGTTGTACCCTTCGGGAAGCCGAAGAAGGCGCGTCTATGGAACAATCACCAACCAACTACCAACTACCAACTACTCCCAATCCCTCTTCCCCTGATAATTAAGCCCTTTTTCTTTTCCTTTTTCCCGACTTCTGCAAGAAGTCTTGCGATCCCCCACACAAAACGCCTGAAAGTAGTAGGCTGTATCTGGAAGGATTTCTTCGGTAAATATTAAAGATGGCCACCGGGTACATCCTCATCATTGCAATTTTAATTTTGGGAGGCGTGATTGCCACCGTGGGCGATCGCATCGGCACGCGGGTCGGCAAGAAACGGCTGTCACTATTTAACCTACGACCAAAAAACACGGCTGTATTAGTAACGATTTTGACAGGATTGGGCATTTCAGCATCAACCCTGGGAATTTTATTTTTAGCCGATGAAGGCTTGCGTAAAGGAGTATTTGAACTAGAAGACATTCAAAAAGACCTTAAGCGTAAGCGCGTACAGTTAGAGAACACAACCAAACAACTTGATACAACCAAACTCGAATTAGAACAAGCCAGAAAAGAACAAACAAAAGCTCAACAAGACTTGCAGGAAATTAATAAATCCTTACAAGCAGCTAATGCCAAGCAACAGCAAACACAAACCCAACTCAACCGCACTATTGACCAAAAAGCGCGAACCCAAGCCCAACTCCAACGCACCCAAAGACAGCTAAATCAAGTAGCAACTCAGTATCAACAAGCTATGGCTCAGTTGCAAAACGTCTACCAAGAGAGAAACAAGCAACTAGCAGAAATTCAACGACTGCAGGTAGAACGTCAAAGACTTTACGAAGAAGCTAAAAAAGCAATTGCCGAAGCCCAAGCGGCTATTGACAAACGCGATCGCGAACTTGCCAAGCGTCAGGAAGCTATCGAACAGCGCGATCTCAAAATCGCCGACCTGGATCGCCTCATGCAACAGCGCAATGTTGAAATCGCAGCACGAGAGCAAATAATTGCCCAACGGGAAACTCGCCTGAAAGAATTAGAAAAACAACAGAACGATCTCGAGCAGGAAGTCGCAAGATTGGAGAAATATTACCAATCTTTTCGCGACCTGCGTTTGGGCAAACTAGCATTAGCTCGCGGTCAAGTTCTCGCTGGTGGTGTAGTTCGCGTCCAACAACCTTCTGCTGCTCGTCAAGCAGTTATCCAGTTGCTGCAGGAAGCTAACAAAAACGCCAGCATCGAATTAACCGAACCTGGGATAAATCCTCCCCCCAACGTGCAGGTACTGCGCGTTACTGAAGAACAAGTTGAGCAACTAAGCAAGCAAATTAGAGATGGTCGAGAATATGTAGTGCGAATTTTCTGTGCAGGCAATTATGTGAGGGGAGAAAAGCCAATAGAATTTTTCGCCGATGCATCACTAAATCAAATCGTTTTTTCGGGAGGCGAAGTGCTAGCTGCAACCACCGCCGATCCCAAAAACATGACATCTTATCAACTGCGACAGCGATTAGAATTATTAATTTCTGCCTCACAATTTCGTGCGCGTAATGCTGGAATTTTAGAAGATATTCAAATAGACGGTACCTTTCTCCGCTTTATTGCCCAACTACGGCAATCAGACCAACGACTCGATATCAAAGCAATTGCAGCACAAGACACTTATACTGCTGGACCATTGAAAGTTAGATTACTAGCAATTCAAAATGGACAAGTAATTTTTAGTACTTAAATTTGTTGTTTGTTGTTTGTTGTTTGGAACTACTAACTACCAACAAGCAACCAACAACAATTTCTATATTAGAAGCGTTTAATATTACTTTGATATGAATATAAGTGAATTTACACCAACCCAACCAGTCATTTTGGGCTTCGATCCAGGTAAAGATAAGTGTGGTCTAGCGGTTATGGGACTAGACCGACGATTGCATTACCATGAGGTTGTACCTTCCGAGCGAGCGATCGCCACTATTAAAACACTGCGGCAAAAATTTCCGATCTCCTTGATAGTCATGGGAAATCAAACCACAGCTAAGCGCTGGAAACAGCAATTACAACAAGAATTATCAGACCAGTTGAATATCATGTTGGTCGATGAACGCTACACTAGCTTAGAAGCACGCGATCGCTATTGGCAAATGTACCCCCCCAAAGGAATCATGAAACTTTTACCACGAGGTATGCGAACACCTGCACGACCAATAGATGACATTGTTGCTATTCTCCTGATTGAAAGATATCTCAATCGCCTGACAGAGTCAGCAAGTGCAGAGTGAGGAGTGATAGAGGGAGAGATGGGAATTAGGAACTGGGAATTGGGCATTGGTTTTCTTACCGATGCTCCTTGCCCACTAACTATTAACTACTAACTACCAACCACCAACAATTAAAGTTCTGCGCGAATTGTAAAAGCATAGTCTCCTCCTGGTTCGAGTTGATAATCTCGTTGCTCCAAAAAGCGGCCAAGGGGTTCTTTAATTAAGGCACGACCTTGGGATGGTTTCACTGATAACTCTCCCCGGCGAAAGTGCCATTGGAATTGCCATTCAAAATCTCCTGCTCTTACTTCACCTTCAAGTAAGCCGTATTGCCAGGATTGACGGGTAATCCGGACATGGGCAGTAGTTTGTGGTAAACGTTTAGCACTCACGTTGCTTGATGTCACAATAAATGAAAGCTAACCAGTAATAGCTTTACATTTACCCAAAATACATCAAATACACCTATGGAAGTAATTGGAATTTCTAACTTAATTGGCTTGAAGATTAATTTTTCTACAGAAGCGCCTGATAATCAAATTCATACTCATGATAAGGGTCTGTTTTCAAATCCTGAGTAACGCCATTCTAAATTTGGGATCCCCCTTTTTTGAAAGTACCAGACGCGAAATCACTCTCACCGAATGCCTGCAGCATAGGCGTGTGGTACATTTCAGTTAGGAGAGATCTCAGAGGACAGAAAATACGTCCTAGCCTTGTCTCTAATTTGAAATGATCGAAACAATGTCAGGAATTTGTGAGGAAAGACGAGGCTGTAGTTTTTTGGCTATGAGATTGAATACCAAAAAGGAGTAGCAACAAATATTTTCTAGTTACCCCTTGACAAATACTTACATATCTGACATATTTATAGATGTGCCAAATATGCGGGTATAGCTCAGTGGTAGAGCGTCACCTTGCCAAGGTGAATGTCGCGCGTTCGAATCGCGTTACCCGCTTTGAGATTAAATATCCTAATGTTAGCGGCTTTAGACTCTGAAGCCGCAGCGTGCGCAAAGGTGCCATGGGGAAAACCGCCTTGGGAGAGCGTTATGGTCTCGTCTCGTTACCAGGTTGAAGGATGGCAACGAGTGTAGTGGATGACTGCCTCCATACATTTATCATCTCCAGGCACTACTCATCGCTAGGAAAAACAGAAAAAACCTAGATTTTGCCGGCAAATCCCCAGAAAGACGACAAACTGCGTTGTGTAGAAGAAGCATAACAGGGAGTGTAGAGGTAAGGCTGTTGCAGCCATCGCCACAGACATCCGAAGAATTTTAACATTCCCAGGTCCGGCAAACAAGATTTGTGTAGAATGAACTACACTTGATTAAGAAAGACTTGCGCAAATTGCTTGATTGTCAGGTGCAAACCTTTTCAACCACTGAATTGAACCAAAATATATTCAGTGTGCAAGAAAAACCCAAACTAGCTGAATTGTTATAAAAAAAGTTTAAAAGAGAATATCCAACCTCAAAAACCTTACTAGGGTAATGATATTCTCTAGCTGTTGAAAACACGCTCAAGTAACAAGACCGCTTGTGCAATCCCAAAAACCAGAAAAACTTGACTTCAATAGCGAATATCCCTGTCCCTGCCGTCGCCGGGGACGGTTAATTCCGATTACCTTAACAGAAGCATTTGGATGCGATCGCTGTCAGCAAATATTTGTGGTGGAAGAGAATGGTTATGTGCTAGAGCAGCTTTCCACTACTTATCCTTACAAACGCGCTTGGCGCTGGACAGGCTCTAGCTGGCAAGTTGTCCATCCACGCTTAGGAGAAAGCTATCTACCAGTAGCACTTGGCATTATTTTCGTGTTAGTGATTATATGGTTGCCATTAGCGTTACGATTAGCAAGTGGTTCGAGCATAATTGCTTGGGCAATGGTAGCGGTACTACTAGCGATCCTACCTGCACTGATGGTCTGGCTAACCTACAGACGTTAAGTAAATGACAGTGGATGCTTTTGATGATATTCCCGGAGCAATTGCTAGCGCCAAACGCGCCCATAGTGCTTCCTTAAAATTGGGAGTGACCAAGGGAGCAGATCGCAGTCGCGCTGTTTTAGCAATGGCAGAGGCGCTAAAACGCTCTTTTGACGAGATTTTAGAAGCAAATACTTTAGATCTGGAAGCTAGTCGGGAAATGGCAGTGCCAGATTTGATTCTGGACTGGTTGAAGCTGACGCCAAAACGACTAGAGGCGACTGTAGAGATTTTGCAACGCTTAGGGGAATTATCAGATCCACTGCGGCGCGTGCGCAGTGCTGACTACCAACTAGAAGATTCTCAGACTTATACGCAGTTAATGCCTTTGGGTGTGATTGCGTTTATCTACGAGGCATTTCCGGAGTTAGCCGCGATCGCTGCAGGTTTATGTATTAAGACAGGTAACAGCTTAATTCTCAAGGGCGGTACAGAAGCTAGCCATTCTAACGCGGTCATTGCTGATGTGTTGCAAAATGCCATTGCTGATGCCGGTTTGCCCATTGGCTGCATAGAATTGATTCAGACCGAACATGGTGCTTCTATTCGCGATTTAGTCAGCCAAGACCAGTATCTAAACTTAGTAATTCCCTACGGACGTTCCAGTTTGGTACAGCAGGTGGTGCGACAGTCTACAGCACCCGTATTAAGGTCAGCAATGGGGAATTGTTATCTCTACTGGTCGTTGAATGGCAGTTTGGAAATGGTGCGCTGGATGATTGTGGATAGCCATTGTAGCGAACCCGACCCAGTAAATGCGATCGAAAAAGTTTTGATTCATCGGCAAGCCATGCCATCTTCTTTAATTACCTTGTGGAATAGTTTGCAAGAAAAAGGTTTTGAAATCAAAGGAGATGCGGAACTAGTAGAAGCTTTTCCGCAGTTGCAACTAGCTAAAGAGGTCGAATGGGGAAGCGCTTATTTAACCAAGACTGTAGCTTTTAAACTGGTGGATAGCTTAGAAGCTGCAATTGCCTGGATTAACCAATACAGTAGCGGTCATGCTGACTGCATTGTCACAGAATCCTACCAAGAAAGTCGGCAATTTGCCTTGGGAGTCAATAGCGCCTCCGGTTACATTAACGCCTCTCCACGTTTCAGCCGTAATCCAGCGCGGGGAGATAATGTATTTTTGGGTATGTCGAACCAAAAAGGTCATCGACGTGGATTAATTAGCTTAGAAAGCCTAACTACCGTCAAACATATTGTGCAGGGAAATGGCAGATTTTAGGGATTAGGGACTGGTGATTGGGGAATGGGGAATGAGGCTAGATCATTCCCGTTCCCCAATCCCCGATCTCCAATCTCCTATTTCTTGTCTGCCAATTTTACATTTGTAGCCAGACCTAGCGTTTGCAGCAGCTGAATAGTCATCCAAGTCAGGTCAATCTCCCACCATTGCAATCCGTGACGAGCTGAGTACTGAAAGGCATGGTGGTTATTGTGCCAACCTTCACCGTAAGTTAATAAAGCAACCCACCAACAATTTGTTGAGCGATCGCCCGCGTCGTAAGTACGATAACCGAATTTATGAGTAGCACTGTTGACAAACCAGGTGCAGTGCCATACTAAGACTAGGCGAACAAAAACCCCCCAAACAACAAAAGACCAACCACCTAGCAGTAATAGGACTAAACCCAGAGCAACCTGGAGCCAAACTAAATTGTTTTGAAAAAACTGATAAACTGGGTCATCGCCGATATCTTTTGTAAAGCGAGGAATTTCTGGTTGCAGTGGTGAATGATAAAACATCCAACCCATGTGGCTCCACCAAAAGCCTCTATTGGAATCATGGGGGTCTAACTCCTGGTCTGAATATAAATGGTGCATGCGATGCATACCAACCCATTCTATGGGTCCTCCTTGGCAGGCGAGAGTTCCGCATAAAACCAAGAAGTACTCCAGCCACTTAGGAGTTTGAAAACTACGGTGGGTGACTAGGCGGTGATAGCCCAAAGTAATACCCAAGCCACCTGTTACCCAATGGAGAAACAAGCACACACCGACTGCTTTCCAGTTAAAGAAACTGGGAACCAGAGCAAGTAGAGCTCCAGCGTGCAAAGTAGCCAAGAAAATGACGTGTACTAAATGAGTTCGAGATTTTGTTGATGTAGCAATTGTCATGCAGTAACCTGAATAGGAATTGTTCAGCCTAGTCTGCGCGATCCGTAAATCCGCATATTATGATTTTTTTTGTGAAAGAGGGACTAATGAACAGCTTGGAACAGCTGCGGCAAGCAGAACAGGCACTGTTACAGATTTTTTCTGGAATTGACGCTCAGGTCAAGGGAAATCTTCATCGAGTTTTAAATGCCTTTCGCCATCACAGAGTCGGCGCACACCATTTTGCGGGTGTCACAGGATACGGTCACGATGATTTAGGACGAGAAACTTTAGACAAAGTCTTTGCTGAAGTTATGGGTGCTGAAGCAGCGGCTGTGCGAGTGCAGTTCGTTTCCGGAACGCACGCGATCGCCTGTGCTTTATTTGGTGTCCTTCGTCCTGGTGACGAGATGCTGGCGGTGGCTGGTGCTCCCTACGACACATTAGAAGAAGTAATTGGTTTACGGGGTCATGGTCAAGGCTCCCTTATAGAGTTTGGCCTTCGCTATCGCCAATTGAAT
>JANZYY010000178.1 GCA_026419705.1 Fischerella sp. | reverse complement strand
TTTAATACTCCTAATTGTTGCCACCAAGCAGGATTTTGCGTTACTATCTCGCCTGTACCAGTTTGCAACATTAAAGGCCAAGGTAGCCTTTCCAATAACTGGATTAATGGCTGATGTCGCAGTGAAGGTGGATTTTCCGCTGGTATTCCCTCTGTTGCTGACTTTGGAGCCATAGGTAGTTTGCGGCGGCGGGATTTTACCTTGGGAGAAGCCACCCAAGCAGCTGGTTTGGCAGCATCATTGACTTCCCGGAGGATGGGGGAGTGCTTGCTTTCGTCAGTTTGAATTTCCCCTCTCTGATTCGTCCAAAATTTCAACAGGCGCAAACTATCTACAAGCCCGAAAAATTTCCCGTCAGAATCAATTAGTGCCCAATCTCGGTTATGATAGTTTTGGTTTTTTTGCGATCGCAAAAACCAAGCAAATTCTTCCACACCCCAAGCAGCCGGTACAGTCTGTATTGGTTCAACCAAGCTCTGCAAATTCACAGCCCCAGCTTTACTTTTACCGGCTTGATTTGCTGCTAAAACTTGTGGTAGCAAAACAGCAGAGTAAATTATTCCAACGGGACATTGTTGCTGATTCAAAACTACCAGGCGATCGCACTGCTGTTGCTCAAAAATTTCCAGCACAATCTTCACAGTCGATGTTTCCAGGCAGCTGGGTACGGTGGTGATAAATTCATAAAGAGGGTACTTGAGCATTGACATAAGATTTCGGGGGTTATTCTTCATGTAGAAGCATCCAGCATCACCAAGCTACCAATCTGGTGATGATTTACACGCTTCCAGCTATATCCTCACCTGTGACAACTGCAACGCCTTGAACATCAGAAGCTTTACTCTTTTTGAGTTTGTTCCAGTAACAGCTTTTGCCTGCACTGCTGGGAAGTTCGAGGCTAACCACCCTACCCGACCGGAAGCTACCTTTTGGATAAGGCAGTTTCTAACAGCGATAAGCCGCTACCCACACCGAGAGCTTCTGTCACCAGTGTTTGGCGTTAAAGCTCTACTTTGATAGCGACAGCTAAGACAATTATGGCTCCAAAGATTCGCTCTAGAACCTTTAGGAATTATAATGATTTAGAATGCGACAATCGTTTAACTTCGTTTAAGTATCTTATCAAGGAGTAAACTTAAAAATCTATATTTCGGTAGATATAAAGTTGTCACTTAGAGATTAGCAGCTCCAGCACCGAAAGTAAAATCTGTGTCAGCGAATCTTCATTCGAGATTTCCCCGTGCGTTTGATCCTCTTCGAAAATCCATTAAGTACTTATTCTCAAGCAAATTTGTAACAGTTTTTAATAAGATTGTACAATTTGTTATAATCTCCAACTTCATAAAGTTACCACACAACTATATGAACTGGGAAATTGTTTGCCAGCTTACCAAAAGCTACTAAATTCACTAACCCGAATCAGGTTTGTTAAACAGGTAGACCTACAAAAATTATGCGTTGTTATGGTTTTCTTAGAGATGCTCCAACTAAATACTAGAAAAAATGGGGTGACTTCTACAAAACAGGCAACTGCGCCAAATGTTCTAGTATGGATAGATCTCACAATTGCCTTGTGGAAATTTGCCACTAAATACCGCTCATAAAATCTTTCCTGAATTGGAACTTAAGGTCAAAATTAACTCCTTACCAAAGTGGTTGCAACAAATAAGAAAATAGAAAAAATCCGAACAAGATTTACACATACTTTAGACACTAGCAGCAAGAATAGCAGCAAAAGTTTCAGCACATGACAACAGCCGAGCAGCAGGGCATTTTACAAGAACTAAAATCAGAGTACCGCCAAATTCTTATAAATTACTTTACCACAGACAAAACACTGCCAGAAAAAATTGATAAATTTATCAATACGGTATTTTGTGCTAATATTCCTGTGCCGCAAATTATAGAAATTCACATGGAACTAATTGATGAGTTTTCCAAACAGCTAAGATTAGAAGGACGTAGCGATGAAGCATTATTAGATTACCGCTTGACATTAATCGATATTTTAGCTCACTTATGTGAATTGTATCGGCGATCGCTTCCTAAATAGAGTGATGTGATAGAAGCAAGCAAAGTTTTCGCACAGGAAATGCAAGAAAAAATAAACTCTTTATTTTTATTATAAGTTAGATTTATTTATATTATAATTTAAATTTATTTGAGTGAGCCATGATGTACTAGCACTTACAAACTATAGATGTTATCGCCACCCTAAACTGCATTATGTTGTTTCATCTTCATCCCCGGTCCGTCATTCTATGAATCAAGTAAGAAAGACTTACGTTCTTAAGTTGTACGTAGCAGGGAACACTCCTAACTCTGTCAGAGCATTAAAAACACTTAAGAACATATTAGAACAAGAATTTAAAGGAATTTATGCTTTGAAAGTCATAGATGTACTCAAAAATCCGCAATTAGCAGAAGAAGATAAAATATTAGCCACACCGACCTTATCTAAAATACTGCCTCCACCCGTTCGTAAAATTATCGGTGACTTATCAGATAGAGAAAGAGTGCTAATCGGTTTAGATCTGCTATATGAAGAACTGATTGAGGACGATCAACTTCAAGAGTAGACCATAAGACACCGAAAAAGTTAAGATTTAAACTTTAATTAATATAATAACTGGGTTCAATTCCCATTTGGGAAGTATAAAACAGCGATGAGAGAAAAAGACCAACCAGAGAAAAACAACACACCCTTACTTGGGGGTGTAGAAAAAATTCGTACGATGATAGAAGGGTTTGACGATATTAGTCATGGCGGATTACCTGTAAATAGAACTACCCTGGTCAGCGGTACCTCTGGAACTGGCAAAACTTTATTTTCTCTCCAGTTTCTTTACAATGGTATCAGCTATTTTGAAGAACCAGGTGTATTCGTCACCTTTGAAGAATCCCCCAATGATATCATTAAAAATGCTTGCATTTTTGGCTGGGATTTGCAACGCTTAATCAACGAGGGAAAGTTATTTATCTTGGATGCATCTCCAGATCCAGAAGGACAAGATATTGTTGGAAACTTCGACCTTTCGGCACTCATTGAGCGCTTGCAATATGCGATTCGCAAATATAAAGCCAGAAGAGTTGCTATCGACTCAATTACAGCAGTATTCCAACAGTATGAAGCGATCGGAGTAGTACGGCGAGAAATTTTTCGCCTGGTAGCGCGACTCAAACAACTCAACGTCACCACAATCATTACTACAGAACGTACAGAAGAATACGGGCCGGTAGCATGTTTTGGGGTAGAAGAATTTGTTTCCGATAATGTAGTAATTGTCCGCAACGTCCTAGAAGGAGAACGTCGCCGCCGCACCATTGAAATTCTCAAATTGCGCGGTACAACACACATGAAAGGCGAATATCCCTTCACAATTACTAATGAAGGAGTCAACATTTTCCCACTAGGGGCAATGCGATTAACTCAAAGATCTTCCAATATCCGTGTATCTTCTGGGGTGAAAACCTTGGATGATATGTGCGGCGGTGGCTTCTTTAAAGATTCGATTATTTTAGCAACAGGAGCTACAGGTACAGGTAAAACATTATTAGTAAGCAAATTTTTGCAAAATGGCTGTGCTAACGGTGAAAGAGCAATACTATTTGCCTATGAAGAATCACGTGCCCAACTATCACGGAATGCTTTCTCTTGGGGAATTGATTTTGAGGAGTTAGAACGTCAAGGATTGCTAAAAATAATTTGTACCTATCCTGAATCCACTGGTTTAGAAGACCACCTGCAGATTATTAAATCAGAAATTGCTGAATTTAAGCCATCTCGGATTGCCATAGATTCCCTCTCAGCCTTAGCGCGGGGTGTGAGCAATAATGCATTTCGGCAATTTGTGATTGGTGTCACTGGTTACGCCAAACAAGAAGAAATTACAGGTTTTTTCACCAATACAACTGACCAATTTATGGGGTCGCATTCCATTACTGACTCTCATATTTCCACAATTACCGACACAATTTTGATGTTGCAATATGTAGAAATTCGTGGAGAAATGTCACGGGCAATCAATGTATTCAAAATGCGTGGCTCTTGGCATGATAAAGGTATTCGCGAATACAACATTACAGCTGACGGCCCAGAAATTAAAGATTCTTTCCGTAATTACGAAAGAATTGTCAGCGGAGCGCCAACTCGCGTTAGTATCGATGAAAAGGCAGAATTATCGCGGATTGTCCAGAGTTTTCAAGACAAAGACAGTTCCGATTCTTCTAGCTAGCATCATGCTATATTCTGTGGTAAAAAAAACGGTTTGAAGCCGCTTAATTTTTGTGTGAGGGGATGCGGTGAAAGGACAGATCATATTACATAGTTTCTTGCCTGGTGTCACAGCAGCAGTGTTAACCACTCAACCCACTTGGGCGCAACAGGTAGTTTATCCTAGTTTTTCCGGTACTATCGAGAGTGGAAATTTTGTAGCAGAAAACACAAGAATCTCACATACTGCTGACAACAAGAATTTTGCAAGCGCGATCGCCCCAGCTAGTGGGAAGAACAACCAGCCGTTGAAGAGTAAAAACCCTGGAGCGACAGCCATCCCAGCAGTTGATGTACCAATAGGAAAAAACTCTGGAAAAGATGAGAGAGCAAATTCCAGCTTGACACCAACCTCACATCAAACACAGCAACTAGAAGCGGTTAGCTTTAACTCCGCCGGTGTCTTGAGTGTAGATTTACAGCCAAAAACACAGCAAATTACCACTTTAGGTGGTGCTGTGTTTACAGCAGCCAATCAAGCAAATGTACCAGAAAAAAGTCGAGTAGATCCTGCACCCATGAGTGTCAGACAGAGAGTGCGCAATCAGACAAGCAAATCAGAAGACACCATGAGTAGCGCGCTCGCAAGAGAGCGATTAAAAACTCTATTAAAAAATAGAGTTATTCCCACTGGAGGCTCCACAGCAAAAACCATCTTGATTCCAAAACAGCCTTTGCTTGATTCTGCTTTTGAACCGCCAGTTGCAGTCAAGCCAAATCTTGACACAAAATTCTCACCTTCTTTACAAAAGATCGTCAAAGGTTCAGGAGCAGCAAAACTGCTAGAAGTGCAGAATTGCTCGCAGTACATGACAGTGAGTTTTGATTCACCTGGGTGCTTGCAACAAAATTCCACGGAGCTTTTGGCGCAAACACCTCCAACCGCGCCTGCTGCTCCCAGCCCCAAAGTACCAGTTGTTCCTCCAACTCCCAAATCACCAGTCGCACCCGCGCCTAATTACCTCAACCCCAACCCCAATCCCTTGCAATTTCCTACTAAACCAGACGAAGTCAAGCAAAAGGGAATACAACCGATCACCTTAGAACAAGCTGTAGAGCTAGCCCAGCGCAACAATACGGATCTGCGGATAGCTTTATTGGAACTAGAACGCGCTCGAGCTGCTGTGCGGGAAGCTCAAGCTGCTTTATTTCCCACACTCGATTTCAACGCTCAAATTAATCGCCAGCAATCTCCTTCTAGTCAACTACAAGCCGAACGTTTAGAGCGAGCACAACGGGGTTTACCAGAAGAACTTCGCGAGTCATCCCCAGATGAAGCTATTACAACCTTCACAGGTACAGCACAACTGGTATATAATCTCTATACTTCTGGGAGACGCTTAGCTAATATTGGCGCAGCTGAAGAACAAGAACGTCTGCAGGAACTAGATGTTCTGCGTCGATCTGAGGAAATTCGCCTCAATGTGACTCAGAACTACTACGATCTGCAACAAGCAGATGAAAATGTACGCATCGCTCAATCTGCTGTCAGAAATGCCGAAGTAACCCTGCGAGATGCACAAGCATTAGAAAGGGCTGGGGTGGGTACACAGTTCGACGTGCTGCGAGCGCAGGTAACTCTAGCAAACGCTCAACAAGATTTGAGTCAAGCTTTGTCCCAGCAAGCAACTGCCCGCAGTCGCTTAGCGACCACCTTGAATATACCAGGGTCACTCAGTGTCAGTGCCGCAGACCCCGTGAAATTGGCAGGTCTTTGGAATCCGACCCTGGAAGAGACGATCGTGCTAGCCTATCAAAACCGTCCAGAACTGCAACAACGTTTAGCAGAGCGTAACATTAGCCAGCAGAGACGGCGTCTGGCGTTAGCAGAGAAAGGACCACAAGTGAGTTTAGTAGCCAGCTACAATCTGTTAGATCAGTTCGACGATCAATTTGGTGTCACAGACGGATATTCTTTGGGAGTGCAAGCTAGCCTAAATTTATTCGATGGAGGATCGGCAAGAGCAAGGGCAGATCAACAAACAGCTAATATCAAGATTGCTGAAACTCAATTTAGTGACACGCGCAATCAAATCCGCTTTCAGGTAGAACAAGCCTATGCTCAATTGAGAACTAGTTTGGATCAGGTGCAAACCGCCAACATTGCATTAGAACAAGCCAGGGAAGCTTTACGCCTGGCGCGTTTGCGATTCCAAGCAGGTGTCGGTACTCAAACAGATGTAATCGCCGCTGAAAACGACTTGACCAGAGCAGAAGGTAATAGCGTCGAAGCAATTTTGAATTACAACCGCGCTTTGGCTACCCTACAACGGTCTGTCACCGCCAGAGGATTAGGCAAAGTTGGTCGTTAGCCTTACTAAGCTAAAGCACATTGAAATTGCACAGTTACACAGTTATATTTTCTTGCCTGCCAAAGTTATGCAAATTAGATGTGGAACAGTTTATTATTTGGGTAATCGATTAAGCTATTTGGCGCTGACTCTTGATATTGTTTGATTTTCAACCGCGATCGCCGCGATCGCTCGTAAAAAATATGACATTTACTCCAGAGGGAAACCAAATGATTCTAGCTAAACTGTCTCAAACCGATATCTGACACTCTGGTATTGCCTATTTTCAAATATTCTGCGTGCTGACACCAGTAGCCCGAGCAGAAGCCAGAATGTGTAACTAACGGCTGTAGTGTTATAAGTATTGTCCATCAAAGAAGCAATACTAAAGGCAATGAAAGCTACAGCGAAGGCCTGCCCGATCGATCGCGTGGAACCACCCCAGCGTGAAAGTTCGATAGCCTGTTTAATCGCCAAAATCGCGATCGCCAACAGCAAAATACCAGCAATCAACCCAGCCTCTGCAGCTACGTGCAGAAACAGGTTGTGTGCATGCCAGAAGTTTACAGCATAAGTGCGAAAGTTACCCAATCCCACACCAAATAACGGCTTTTTTAGGATGATCTCGATCGCTATAGACCATGCAGAAAGCCGTGCATATCCAGTCGCCAGGCGACCAATCGACAAAGGGTTGAGCAGGGTGACGACTACTAGGATTGCCAAGAAAATAAAAACAAGAGGCTTTTTTCTTGTTAGCGTCACACCTAGTGCAATTAGAAGCGCAATCATGCTACTACGGCTAAATGTCAGTAACAGCGCGACCGAAGCAAGAGCCACTAACAAACAAACTGTTCCGGTAGGTGCATGCGGGCGTTTCATCAAGGAAGTGACAAGGGGAATAAGTAGGATCAGGTAAGCAGCAAGTACATTCGGGTTATTGAAGTACCCCACAACCCTGACGATGGCACCCTTGGGAATTTCCAAAGCCTCGGTGACTGTCCATGCACCCCGCCAAATCAGAAAATAGTGGGTATTATCGTACTCAAAGAACTGCTTGATTGAGTGCAAGGCCACAACTGAAACCGCCACAAGAAAAACGAACACAACGGTACTGAATTTCTCCTCACTATCAACTCGTAAAATCACGAACAAGAATGCAAGGATCTGCTCTAGTTGTAACCGGAAGCTAGAGAAGCTGATCGCTGAGCCTTCAAATAAAGAGATGGCGTACCAAGCTAAAAGAAGAGCAATCAATACCAGAAGAATTTTTGAGCCTCTGATGGCACTATTCCAATTAGGTTGTTGCTTTTTGACTACGTGCAGTAATATTAAACATATAAACCCGAATAAAAGGATTAGCCGTGTCGTCGTTATATATTTCCAGACTACGAAGTACGGCAGGAAATTGATCGAGACTTGGAAAATCAGGAGACTAAGGCAAGCCAAGCCTAACCCGTCTAACGCCTTCTCAAGCATGAACTGCTTTGCTATGTTTCTATTTTCCATCTCACCGTTTCCAGAATTGACATAGACTATTCCTAATTACTCACCAGCTTGTTAGGGATGTCTGGCGGTGGCGGTTGTGTTGCAAAAACATGTGTGAGGTTATAAAAACCTTGTTGGTGGGTCAGGTTTGATGCAACAACTCCAAAAAATTTGAACCGCAATTTTTACTTGAACACTGATATCTGTTTTCCCAACTACTTCCTTAAATTGACAAGTAACAGTAAATCTCCCCCAAAAACGGGGAGATGATGAAGGTGTGTGAGTCTTCTGTCATTTCTACCTATTAGCATCCTACCTAGATCGCTTGTGGTTGTAATCGGTAGCGATCGGCAGTGATGATGTATTTCCCAACCTGCTGAAAACCTTTTGTTTAACTAGCTTTAACTTTTTGCTAGTACTTCAGATCAGTAACATTCCAATTTCAAGAAAAATATATTGAGGAAATTGTCAGGGACGGACAGACAATGTAGAGATGCGTACACCGTAGGCGGTATCGTGATTAACGTGAAATGGTATAAGCCTTTGAATACAACCTCCACAATGCAATCTATCAATTGAATGGCGATCGCTCACCCAAACAAAAAACCCCGATGTTAAGTACCGGGGTAATAAGGAGAAACCCAAATGTCAATCAGAAATATAGCCAGAAGCAGAAAATCTTAACTAACGCTAAAAGCAACCAATATTAAAGTAGTGACAATTAAAAAAGCAAAAACACCTTGGATCAGATATTTGCGTTGTTGCCAAATTGCGGGGTACTCAGCGTAGTACATCTTGGGTTCAGTTGCATAGTTGTTGAGAACGCCGTCTTCATTAACTGTTGTATACATAGCTTGCTTCCTCTATTTGTTTATTTATGTAAATAAATATAACAATATTGTTACAAATGGTCAACAAGACTTGACAAAAAAAACTGATAGCCCTAATAAAAGGTGCTTATCAGGAATGGGGGAGTTAGGCGATCGCGTGAGTTTAGGGAAACGCTTGGCGGATATAGATCAATACGGTTCAGTTAGGGTTTTGCTCTATCCCTTTGAGATGAGAGTCTGGAAATGATTAATTAGCCTTGGTGTCTTGGTGCCTTTGTGGTCAAAAAGCTGTCTCTTATACACATCT
>JANZYY010000177.1 GCA_026419705.1 Fischerella sp. | reverse complement strand
GATGTGTATAAGAGACAGGTGTGGGAAAGGACTCTAAAGGAGTATGAACTCGTGGGGGAAGCTCTAAGGGACGAGGACGAATATTTGCATCAATCAACCCCTGAACGAAGTCCTGCAATCGAATGTCTTCGTAGTTGTGGAATTGAATCGATGCTTTCTCACTAGTGACATTGATCGAGCGTTTGGGGTCAAGATGGGCAGTAAAAATCCCCAGGTTAATATCCGACATGAATGCACCCAACATAATTAGACAATCGCTCGATTCGACATATTGCCTCACGTCTTCATGCCCCATTGCCCCCTCATAAACGCCCAAGTAACAGGGGTGCAGTTCACTGAACACAGACTTACCCAACAAAGTTGCCGCGATCGGAATGTTAGTTTTCTCAACGAGCTGTACAAGGGCTTCCTGCAATCCGAATCGATGCATCTCCACTCCTGCCAGAATCACAGGTTGACGAGCAGCATTAATCATCGCGATCGCTTCATCCAGTGCTTCTCGAAGGGCATTAGCATCGCTGTTTTCCTGATTCAAGACAAGTCGATAGTTGGGGTTCCCTGGCAGATTCACCAGATCGCGGGGCAGTTCAATGTAAACAGGTCGCTTGTAGCGCAATGCCATCGCCATGACGCGATCGATTTCTTGAAAAGCCGTATCGGGGTTATCGATGACGGTGGAAGCGACAGTCAATTGCTGGAACACCTTGTACTGGGTGTCAAAATCCCGTACCTTATGATGCAACAGGGGATTTTTAATCCGTTCATTCATTCCTGGTGCGCCACTGATGACCACAACTGGGGACTTCTCAGCATAAGCTTGAGCTGTTGTGTTCGCCACTTTCAACCCGCCTACACAATAGGTAATGCACACAGCTCCCAATCCTTGTAAACGAGCATAGGCATCGGCTGCAAACCCTGCTCCTTGTTCATCACAGGTGTTGATAAACTCAACTAACGAACTGTCTTCTAGCTGTTTGTCAAAACCCAAAACAAAATCACCAGGAACACCAAAAACATGGCGAACTCCGCACTCGTATAGCCTTTGGATTAAATAAGTTCCTATCGGCATTGCTGTTTCCATACCCTACCTCCCAATCAGAATGGGTGGCAGCGATCGCAAGAACGCTACAACGCTTCGCCAAAATTTCTCTTCTGAAATGAATTAATTTCTAAACAGATGTGTACGCCAATCTCATATGAGGAAAATCAATTCGGAGTCATTAGAAACTGAAGCGAGTGATTGTATGAATTGCAACAAAAGTGCGATCGCCCCTATTGCCGCTCTGTCTGACCTCTTTTTCTACCACCTAGTGCCGTCGATCCTTGCCCCTATTGTATATATTATCGCTCTCATAAACCCTATTTTCCATTAACTTTAGTAAAGTGAAAGTAAGATTAGCGTAGGGCGGGGTAGTTCATTTAATCCTTCTCTGGCTTTTCATCACTTTTTCAGCAAGCCCTTTAGAACTCATGGCCAGCTGTTCTAAACAACCAACCACCAACCACTAACCACCAACCACCAACCACCAACCCTCCTCAAGGTACTTCTATTGGAATCAAACCAGTCTCCGGCAGATAGTTACAAAAACGCCCCTCATCTGCAAATACTAAAATCAGACGCAGAGCATAATCTGGTGAAACTTGCAAATCTGCCCACGGTACTGCAATCTCTAAACAACGGTCTAACGCTACTTGTGCCCGACTAGCACGCGGATGCCATTGATAATGCTCCCCTGCTTCTTGAAACTGAATCGATAGCGTCAGCAAATTAATTTCTAAATGATGGTGGAATAGATAATTCACAGGCTCGATGTCTGGCACTTCCGCCAAAGGAACAGGGCTGTTGTGCATTGTCATGCCAGGATAGAACCACAACAAATTCAATTCTGCTGGCAAATCCCGTCCTGGTTGAACGCCCGTTCTGAAATCTACCCGTAAATAAAAATTCAGGTGATCCACTCCATACCACAGGCGCTGGATCGCACTGCTGTTGTGCATTGTTCCGCGTGCGCCGCCGATTTCTATGCGTCCGGCTTTATCCCAGTCTTGCTCATCTCCCCTACCATCTATAGCTGGATGAATAAAGCTTTCTGGACGGTGGTCTGTTCGTGGGGCGTGGGATTCTACAGGTTGCCGCAAATAGGGTGGTATGGGTTCATTCAAAGCTTTGTAAATGCCACACAGATGTTCCCGAAATAACTGGTCGAAAATAGCATCCTGATTTGAGGAATGTCCTTCACCAAACCACCAGAACCAATCGGAACCCTCTGCCGCGTACAAAGCTTCCCAGGCTGCTGGGTTGTTTTCTTCTGTGGCTTCCGGATGACTTGCCAGCATCGCCCGTGCTTCTGCTAAGTAGTCCCAAGCGCGATTTTTGGCGGGGTCACCAATCCAGGTGGTAAAGCTGCCATCAACCCAGGAACCGCTGTGCAGTTGATTGGCGGGAATTGTTGCCCTTGGCGGAAATTGTTCGAGAAATTCTGAGACTGTGACGAGTTTTAGGTGTGGTTCTCGCTCTAGGGTTGCATACAACGCTTCTAGGAAGGGTTTGCCATCTTGAGGATAAAATTCCCAGCAATTCTCGCCATCCAAAGCGATGGTGACTAACCAAGGTTGTTCGCTTTGGTGTTCTCTTTGCATTCTGGCGATCGCTAGCAGGTGTCCGACTAAATCTGCTGCTGCCTGTTTTGGCGGCATAGAACCATAGGTGAAGCCAATTAAATCTGATAATCTATGATCGCGGAAAACAATCGCCAAATCACCTGCTGGAGTTTCCAGACGGTACGGTCGATACATTAACTCTGGTTCTTGGACATTTCCCGCTCCATCACGGTGGAAAAAGTGCCGTAGCGTCCACCCCAGCACAGCTTCATCCGAGCAAATCCACTTAAATCCTTGTTTGCTAATATACGGTAATATTTCCGGGCTGACTGACTGTTCCGATGGCCACAAACCACGCGGTTCTTGCCCAAACCTATCTAAATATAAATTCCAAGCTTTGCGCAAATGACGGGAGATATCTTCTGGCCACTGAAATCGATATTTTGGTAAAGTCATATTTGGCACAGCTACCCGACCAGAGTTAGTATCGGCAAGTAAGGGCAAAATCGGGTGAGTGTAGGGTGAAGTTAGTACCTCAATCTGCCCTTGTTCCTGCATTTTTCGGTGTTGCGGGATAATGCGACTAATGATATCTCGCTGTTTAGAGTAAATTCGCTGGCGATCGCTTAAAGTAAAATTTCGACCCTGTTTTAACCACGTATCGATTTCTGGGTCATCCCAAAATAAAGGGTCAATCCAAGCCAGATTGTGCCAAGCTAATAAATCACTGTAATCTTGTTCTTGCCAATTTGCCAAACACCAAGCTTGTCCTTGCTCCTGCCTTTGGCTATATAACTCGCGATAGCGGGGGTGAGGATCGATGAGAGTGTGGTGATTAGCATCAAAAAAGTGCTGGATGATAAATTCCCGCTGTTTTTGAGTCAGTTGTTCTGTAGGTGTGAGAGTAACTTCCAAGTAAGGGTCAAAGGCAGTACCTGCGATGTAATCTTCTAGCTGCAATATCAGCGATGGGACTAAATTCACGGATTGATGTAACTTAGGATAACTTTCCAGAATCAGTACCAGATCCAGATAATCCTTAGTACCGTGCAAACGTACCCAAGGCAAGCGATACTGCTGAGATAAATAATGCGAAACGCCGCTGTGAGATTTGTACAATGGCTGATGTTGATGCCAGATGAAAGCGACGTAGAGAGGATGAGACATAGGTGTGAAGGGGCTAGGGGCTAAGGGCTAGGGGCTAGGGGCTTGGAGACTGGATAGTAGTTAGTGGTTAGTAGTATTTTCTACAGTTAATAACCAAAACTTCTTAATCCCTAGTCCCCAGTCCCCAGTCCCTACATTACTTGCTCAACTTCTGCAATTTCGGGAATCATTTCTTTGAGGCGACGTTCAATACCCATTCTTAGGGTCATTGTGGAACTTGGGCAAGCTCCGCAAGCTCCTTGCAACCGCAGTTTGACAATGGGACCATCAAGTTCTACAAGTTCCACGTTGCCGCCATCAGACATGAGATAAGGACGCATTTCATCTAAGACAGATTCTACATTTTCAACTGTTAGTTCCATAGCTTCAGACCTCTTTTGAGAAGAAAATTTTATCTTCCATCTTTGTTAACTACATGCTAGTACAAGAAGGTAAAAAGTAGAGGGCAGCTAGCTATACAAAGGCTCATCGAGCGTTGACGATCATTTGTTTTTTGTTTGGTATTCATAGCCAATCACAAATGATCAATCACAGGTAACTAAACAGTCGCTGGTTCTATTAACTTGATATTAGAGTAATTGAACTCAGTAGTAGTTTTTTCTCCATCTATAAACTCTTGCACAACCTGTTTAGTCATAATGTAATAGTTGCCTATTTTCTCATAGGTGTCTTCAAATTTGAGAATGCTAGTGACTTGGTTAGTTTGCACGTTGCGGAAGGTAGCATCGTAGCGAGTGGGAATATAACCTTCTCCTGTATCCAAACTTTCGTAAGTATCAATGACAAAATTCATGCGACCCATGGCTCGACGCACTTGGCAAACTTGCCTATCCCGGATTTGATAATTAGAATCCATTGAGTCGCCCTTGACTAGTATTTCCACGGTGTCGGTTTTGTCTGATTCACCAAAAATAAACTCGTGTTTGCCATGAGATTCTTCAAAAGAAGTGCGTTGGCGGTGAGTGACTATATCTCTCAACTGAGTATAAATACCCTCTTCAACTTGTGGATCGGTAACTCCTGTAACTTCTAAGCTCATATCGTGGTTAATGCGAATGTGACCTGTGTAAACCTCCGCACCCTGCAGCACTTGCACATCCGCACTATAGCCAGGAAAGTTTTCGTCCCAAGTGTAACGACTTTCGTAAGCAGTTTGGAATAACTCGCGGGCTGTGTTTGGAACTGTCATACAACCACTTTTGACTTCACTTTTCTCAGTTTAGTCTAATGAGGGAGCAAATCTACTTTCAGTGTTGTTGATTGTTGGTTGTTAGTGGTTGGTTTTTCCATAGACGCACTCAAGCGGTTTCTTGTAGACTGGGGTACAACAAACAACTACCAACTAAGAACTGACAACTAATCTTGTGAATTACCTTCAGTTGAGGAAACCATGACTGGTTGTTGATACAGTGGTACGGTGAAAGTGACTGTGGAACCAAGTCCTTCGCCTAAACTGTAAAAATGCACTTCTCCACCCATTGCTTCTACGAGTTTTTGAGATATGACCAGTCCTAAACCTGTACCGCCATACTGACGGGTGCGGGAACCATCGACTTGCGAGAATAGTTGAAATAGTTTATCTTGTTTGTCGAGAGAAGCACCGATACCAGTATCTGCCACACGCACTCGCAACATACCGGGAAATTCCCGACCTTTGAATATGACTTTTTTACGAACTACATCAGCGTTAACAGTAACACCACCTTCATGGGTGAATTTAATGGCGTTACCAACTAAATTCAGCATCACCTGTTTGAGCCTTTGATAGTCACCGTAAACGAGAATTTCATCGGAGGTTTCGGGTAAATGCATCCGGAAGCTGAGTCTTCTTTGTTCTGCCTGCAGACGCATAAAGTTACCGACATCGCTAAACAGTTCTTCCAAGCTTACTGCTCCAAGTTCTAGCTCCATTTTCCCTGCTTCGATTTTGGCAAAGTCTAAAATGTCACTGATAACATCGAGCAGGTGTAGGGAGGATTTGTGAGCTTCGAGAAGAAACTGCCTTTGTTCTTCCGGATCGTCAGCCATTCCGTCCAAAATCAATTTTAAAAAGCCAATCATGCCATTGAGTGGTGTTCTAATTTCATGAGAGACGTTAGCCAGAAACTCACTTTTGAGGCGGGAGGCTTCTTCGGCTTGTTGGCTTGCTGCTTCTAGTTCTTTGTACAAAGTTGCGTGGGCGATCGCCGTACCCAATTGATCTGCTACTTCTTTCGCTAGTTCGAGTTCTGCGGCTGTCACGCCATAACAATTATCGCATAGACTCACAGCAATCAAACCATTTGGCTGGTCTTGATAGCAAGTTGCGACTACCAAAATTTTCTCTTGTTTAAATAGTGGATGTTTGGGATTTTCATCCAAGATCGGTTCTAAAGTTGCCAAAGCCTGAGCAAATGCTGGCTCAGAAGCGATATCCATTTCTAATCCTAGCATAGAACCCAATCCTGGCTGCCGATACTCTGCAATTACTTTTAGTTTGTGACTTGACGGTTGGTATGGGCAGATAATAGAACGCTTTAATTGCAGCAGTTCTCCCAAACCGTCAACCGTTTGTTGCCAAATGATATCTAGATTTAATGTGCGTCGAATATTTCTGGTAATTTGTGTTACCAATTGTTGGTTTTGCTGGGAACGTAATGCTAACTCTAACTCTGTCGGTGGTTGCACTGTTACGTTCGCTGCTGTTTCACTAACTCTAACTTGCAGCAGCCTTCCGATCGCCAAAACAGCGATCGCAGGATTGCCCAGTGTTGGCAAAATTGGACTAATAGTCAACTCCAACTCTATCAGATGTTTGTGGAAGCTAAACCAGTACTGACACCTTTCTGGTACCAAAGTTGTGAGTATCCGCTGCAATCTTTCTAAGTAAGCAACTTTGTCCACTGGGGCAAAAACTGCATCAATCTTGGCATCACTCACTATTTGCTTGGGATCTAAACCGAACCTCGAACAGTGTTGCCAATAAAAAGAAAGATACCGCCCAGCCCCATCTTGCGTATACACCAACTCAGCTCCCAAATTTTTCCATGAGCCATCAGTGTTACTGGTAATAGCTTCCATATTCTCAGACACAAGATTTGGCAGATCGGAATTAGCAGTAATACTCATGACTCGAGTAAGATAGACTAGTGGCAACCCAAAATTTTTTGGCTGAAGCTGCTTATAGCTTGGCATAAATTTTTACAGCTTTAGCATTTTTTCTGGGGGTTTTTTCGGCTTTTAAATGCGATTCGGAGCAATTCCACACTTTTCCATCCTCCGCTGACAGCTACTTTTTTGACATTAATCGTTCCATTCTCCGCGTGGTGGTATTGGTGTGCGCCTGGGGTTGCGCGTTAGTTCATCATCTCTGGGAACTTCACCTCGCAGCCACTGGCGAATCGCCACCTCTATCACTTTACTAGGGTCATTGGTCAGGTGGCGAATTTGCTCTAATAACTCGGAGTCCAGACGGATGGCAATTTCTACCTTTTCGGACAGTCTTTGTTCCGCATCGGTAGCTTTGTCTTTCATATTCATAGTTGATATACTCTGAATCTTTTTGTCAAAGGCTTTGTAAACAGCTTTTTTCAACTCCGGGCAGTTGTGGTTGCACTTCTAGATGTTTATTGTACGCTCCAACTCGGTCATTACTAGACGCTATAAATAGACCTTTATATATTTGTCAAAGGTCAAGGGTCAAGAGTCAATGGTCATTTGTCATTGGTTAGTAGTTAGTGGTTAGTGGTTGTTGGTTGTTGGTTGTTGGTTACTGGTTATTTCCAATCCTCAATAGGCGATCCCCATCTCCCTGTCCCTTTTCCCCTTTCTGAATCTAAATAACAGCGTCTTAGCTAAGAAAGCATTAAAATACGTTAAGTATATTTCTGTTTTAACCTTAGTTGCTGCTAAGCAAAAAAGTATTATGACTGATGTCCCCGCCGATCGGATTCGGAATTTCTGTATTATTGCTCACATAGACCACGGGAAATCTACCCTTGCTGACAGATTGCTGCAAGTCACCGGTACGGTGGATGAGCGGCAAATGAAGGAACAATTTCTCGACAACATGGACTTAGAGAGGGAGCGCGGCATTACCATTAAGCTGCAAGCAGCCCGAATGAATTACAAAGCAAAAGACGGCCAAGATTATGTACTGAATTTAATTGATACTCCAGGACATGTAGATTTTTCGTATGAAGTATCTCGTAGTCTTGCTGCCTGTGAAGGCGCTCTTTTGGTGGTAGATGCTTCTCAAGGTGTAGAAGCGCAGACCTTGGCTAATGTCTATTTAGCACTGGAGCATAATCTCGAAATCATTCCAGTTTTGAATAAAATTGACTTACCAGGAGCAGAGCCAGAGAGGGTAATTCAGGAAATTGAAGAAATTATTGGTCTAGATTGTAGCGGCGCGATTCTTGCTTCTGCCAAAGAGGGAATTGGTATTGATGAGATTTTAGAAGCGATTGTTGAGCGTGTGCCACCACCACGAAACACGATTGATGAACCTCTGAGGGCGTTGATATTTGATAGCTATTACGACAGCTACCGGGGAGTAGTCGTGTATTTCCGGGTGATGGACGGGAAACTCAAGAAAGGCGATCGCATCTATCTGATGGCGTCTGGCAAAGAGTACGAAATTGACGAGTTAGGTGTACTTTCCCCCACCCAAAAGCCAGTTGAAGACTTGCACGCCGGGGAAGTAGGTTATCTGGCAGCAGCGATTAAAGCTGTAGCCGATGCACGGGTAGGAGATACCATCACCCTCACCAACGCCAAAGCAGCCGTACCCCTGCCTGGTTACAAAGAAGCTAACCCAATGGTATTCTGTGGTATGTTCCCCATCGATGCTGACCAATTTGAAGACTTGCGAGAAGCATTGGAAAAACTGAAACTCAACGATGCGGCGCTGCACTACGAACCAGAAACCTCTAGTGCAATGGGGTTTGGCTTCCGTTGTGGTTTCCTTGGCTTGTTGCACATGGAAATTGTACAAGAACGGCTGGAACGAGAGTACGATCTAGATTTAATTATTACTGCCCCTTCAGTAGTTTACCGGGTAACAACTACCAAGGGCAAGGTACTTTATATCGATAATCCCAGCCATTTGCCCCCTCCCAACGAGCGGGAAAAAATTGAAGAACCCTATGTCGAGGTAGAAATGATTACACCGGAAACCTACGTCGGCACTTTGATGGAGTTAGCGCAAAACCGACGTGGTGTGTTTAAAGACATGAAATATCTCACCCAAGGACGCACTACACTCACTTATGAGTTACCTTTGGCAGAAGTTGTCACCGACTTTTTCGATCAAATGAAATCGCGATCGCGCGGTTATGCCAGTATGGAATATCACCTGATCGGATACCGCGAAAATCCCTTGGTAAAGTTAGATATCCTGATTAATGGTGAGCCGGTTGACTCCCTAGCAATGATTGTCCACCGCGATAAAGCTTATAATGTCGGGCGGTCAATGGCTGAGAAGCTAAAAGAATTGATTCCTCGCCATCAATTTAAAGTGCCAATTCAAGCGGCTATTGGCAGTAAGATTATCGCTAGCGAACACATCCCCGCCTTGCGAAAAGATGTACTTGCTAAGTGTTACGGCGGTGACATTAGCCGGAAGAAGAAACTATTGCAGAAGCAGGCCAAGGGTAAGAAGCGGATGAAAGCTGTGGGT
>JANZYY010000176.1:9179-9428 GCA_026419705.1 Fischerella sp. | reverse complement strand
TCCTACTCCTGGCAAAGTATCTACCTTCACGTCACCCCGGACTTGCTTGAGGTTGTTGCGAACTACATCCATGCCCACACCACGACCAGATAAGGTGGTAACTTGGTCTTTGGTACTAAAACCCGGCTCAAAAATTAGGGATAGCAGTTCATCATCGCTTGCTTGTGCTAACAGCGCTGCATCTAGCCCCATAGCTAGAGCACGGGCACGAATTCCATCCAGAGAAATGCCTCGACCATCATCTCTGAC
>JANZYY010000176.1:0-9169 GCA_026419705.1 Fischerella sp. | reverse complement strand
CACGCCGTGTCACGGCATCTTCAATACCGTGATCGAAGGCATTTCGCATCAGGTGCATTAACGGCTCATTCAAAGCCTCCAATATGCTGCGCTCAATCAGGGTACTAGCCCCTTCTATTTTTAGTTGCACATTTTTGCCATATTCCACACATAACTCACGCAGGGCCCTGGGAAAGCGATCGACAATATCGGATAGGGGACGCATCCTGACTTGGGTGAGTTTTCTCTGTAGCTGCTTGGATGTTTTGTTGAACTTTCTAGCAATTTGGTCGGTATCGTCTATACTAAGTTGGATGTCAGCTGTAATTTCTTGCACCTGCACAATGGTTTCCATCACTTCCTGTGATAACAGGTTTAATTCGTTATATCGATCCATTTCTAAGGCATCGAATTTGTTGTCCAAGTCTTGTGTCTGGTAGTTGTGCTCAGATGCAAAGCGTTCGGAACCATTACCAGCTGGCAACACTAGTGGTGGCGCATTGTATGCCATCACGTTCTGAGTAGCGATTTTGTCGTAGGCTGTACGTAGTTCCTGATTTTCTCGCTCGAGAATTTGGACTCGCTGACCGAGATTGCGAATCAGTCTGCGCAATCTTTCTAGCTGCAAGTTCATGCCATTGCGCTGGATGATTAACTCCCCAAACAAGTCATTGATCAGCTCAAGTTGCTTGCTGGGTACTCGGACTGTATTTTCCTGAGTTTCGCGGTCTTTACCAAGACCAATTGGCTCTCGTTTAGATTCAACAAACTTGTAATCTGTGGTCGGAATTTCTCTAGAAGTTACCGGAGCCGGCTCACTCAGATCGCTCAGGGAATTACTATCATCAGCAAAGGCTGCTTCTAGGGTTTCAAAATCTGCAGCAATAATTCCTTCATTCAGCCAGTCTTCTGCTGCAATTTCCGTCTGTAGAAAGTCATTCTTATCTGCTGTTGTTTCAGTTTCCAGAAACTGTGTTGTGAATTCTTGCTTTTCTAGCAGGTCGGTTGTTGATTCTGCGGGAACTGTAAATTCATCTAGCTCTATTTTGGTTGGTAAGCCTTCTAGTTGATTTGTGAGCACCAATGCTTGCGATCGCCGCCATGCTGACAAAGCTGCACGAGCAATTTGTTCAATTTGGCTGGACTCAGCAGTGTCTAAGTGGTTGGCGATCGATTCACACAGTTGAGTAAAAGCTGATAACTGCAGCATTTCACCCAAGCCACCCAACTCAGCTGCCATTATGGCTACTTCTTCTTTCAAGCAAGGCTGTTGGCTATCTGCTAACACAGATTCTAGGCGCTGCAAACATCCCTCTACCTCGGTTTCAAACAGCAAGGGTATAATATTTTGCCCATCATCTTCTGGTGAAAGTATGGTTGTCGCGTCTTCTGGAGTTGGATCGCCCAAACGCTGATGCAGTTCTTCAAAAACTGGGTAACAAAAAGTAGTTAACCACTGCTCGTCTACTGTATTTCCTTCTGAGTGCAATTCCACTATCTGCCGCAGCCAATCAACCCCAGATAGTAGTAAGCTTTGCAATTCCGTGTCAATTTCTAAAGAGTTTTTTCGTGTTTTTAAGACTTTAAAAGAATCTTCTAAACGGTGCGCCAAATCCGAGAGAGCGCGAAATCCCATCATTCCTGCACCACCTTTGATGGAGTGGGCAGCTCGCAGTGCAGCGTTAATTTTTTCTGGGGCGATGCGATGATTGGTCTCGATTTCCAGTAATATTGCCTCTAATGTGTTGAGATAATCTGTTGCTTCTTCCAGAAATTGCATCTGGATCTCAAATTCTTTGTCCTGTGACATAGCTGTTGTCCTTAGTCATTAGTCATTAGTTATTAGTTATTAGTTCTTAGTTAGTGGTTAGTGGTTGGTAGTATTTTGTTGGTGGTTGGTCGTTGGTCGTTGTTTAAAATCACAAACAACAAACAACTAACAACAAGCAACTAACAACTAATCAACTAACAACTAACTGACCTTGAACGTACCGACAGTTTCCTGTAATTTTTGAGAAATCTTCACAGTTTTTTGCAGAGATTCAGAAATTTGCAGTGAAGATTCGCTAGTGCGTTTGGAAATGGTGGCGATTTGTTTCATCAATTCGCTCACAATTTGCGATGTTTCCACACCAGAAGCTGTCGTAGTAGAAATTGATTGTACCAAGGCATCAATTTGTCGCGAAACTTCTAATATTTGACTGAGGCTGCTTTTGGCATCTTCAACAATGCGCGTACCTTCAACTACTTGGGTAGTACCTACTTCCATTGCTTGCACTACTTCGCTGGTTTCGCGTTGGATGTTCTCGACGATTTGCTCAATTTCTTTAGTCGCCGCCGCCGATCGCGCTGCTAGTTCGCCTACTTCTTCAGCAACAACGGCAAAACCTTGACCTTCTTCACCCGCACGCGCCGCCTCAATCCCAGCATTGATGGCTAGCAGGTTCGTTTGCATGGAAATCTGGTTAATTAATGCCACGACGCGAGAAATCTGTTGGGTAGATTCACCCAAGCGCTTCACTTTCTTAGCAGTTTCACCTACGGTTTCTCGCAAATGCAGAATATTTTGTACTGTCATATCCATTGCTTGTCCGCTCTTAGTAGCAGTATCCGAAGCATTTTGGGCGATTTGAGCTGCTTGGTGGGCGCTGTCTGCTACTGCTTGGATAGACTCTGTCATCCGATCGACTGCATCTAGGGTGCGGTTAATTTCAGCAGCTTGTGTCAGCGCTTCTTCTGCAAGGTTGCGAATTGAACCAGAGTTATCACCAATCGCATCATTTACTTGGATAGCGGCAATTTTCACTTGCGTGACAATATCTCGCAAACTTTCAACGATGGAGTTGAAAAAGTCAGCAACGGTACCGATTTCACCGGCGGTAACTTCTGCACGTACTGTCAAGTCTCCACTAGCTGCACCTTCCACATTGCTCAGCAACTCTAGCAGTTGCATTTGCAGGGCCTCTTTTTGCTGACGTTCTTCAATGGAGGATTTTTCAGCTATTGCTTTGGCTTGTTCCACTTCCTCTAGCAACTTGGCTTGTTCCATTGCGTAGCCGATCTGGGCGGCTAACTGTTTAAATAAATCAATTTCTGATTGTTGCCAAAGTCGGGAAGTTTGACAGTGATGGGCAATCAATAAGCCTACGAGTTGATCTTGAATCACAATTGGTGCAACCAAATTAGCTTTGACTGCAAATTTTTCCAACATATTGATATAGCATTGGGCGTCGATTGGATCTATGTCTTGATAAATATTAGTTATCGCCCGCACTCGCCCGTCTCTGTAAGTGTTGAGGTGACGCTCCCGAAAACAAGGGTCGTCGATATGTACTCCATACATTTTGGGCAAATCAGCATTTACCGCCTCGGCGACGACGCAGCCATCCCAAGCATCAGAATTAAATTCGTAAATAATTACTCGGTCTGTTTTCAGTGCTTGCCGAAGTTCTCGAACTGCTGTTTTGTAGATGTCCTCAACTTTCAGGCTTCTCCTAATCCGCAAGGTAATATCTGCAAGTATTTTTGCCCGTTCCGTTTCGTGTTCTTGTTCTTTCAGTAGGGTTTCTAGCTGACCTGCCATTTGGTTAATATTGGCATTTAAAATCCCTAACTCATCTTCTCCTTCTACGATCAGACGGGTGTTGAATTCCCCTTGCCCAAGTCTTTGTACTGTTGCTGTTGCTTTCAATATTGGTCCTGTAAAACGTTTGGCTATCCACGCAGCGATCGCCGCCACGATGATTGCTGTCAGTCCCGTACCCAGTGCAAAAGTTAACAATAATTCTTGTTGAGTTGCAAAGGCATCTTCTGTATTGCTTGCCAGCAGCACTTCCCATTTCAAATCTGGCAAACCTTTGAGTGGTTTGAGGGGTACGTAGCTTAACAACTGCCAGCGATCGCCATGAATTGGATCTAATCCGATGACAGTACTTTCTTGGAATGATGCTAGTTTTTTGTATACATCAGGATAGTCTGTTTTAATGTTTCTATTTATGTGCTCTTCTTCTGATGCCACAAACAATTTTCCAGAACTATCGAGCAAAAAATACTCCTCTACTGTGTTTGTATAACTTTTTGCTAATTCTTCTAATGCTTGTACGGTCATGCGCGTTCTGACGATCGCCAAGGTGTTACCCGTGCTGCGATCTTTAACAGGTGCGGCAATAAAAATGCTAGTTTTTTTTGTCGTTGGAGATACTTCTGGTTGACTGATATAAGGGCGCCCATTTTCCTGTACCGCCTTGAAGAAATCGCGTTCTTTGACGTTAGCAATGGCGTCAGCTTGCGATTTCAAGATCAAATTACCGTTTAAATCATATACAGCAATACTGTCATAAATTCTATTTCCATCTACAGTTTTGGTATCTATAATCTTATCCAGTATTGCTTGTTTTTCTTGCGGAGGCGTAGTTGTCCTTACATCATCATTCGCCAGGATAGGCAGATTAGATATAAATTGAATATCTCCATACCTTTCATACATGAAACGGTTGATTTTGTCTGCCAAATCCTCAGCTTGAAATTGTTGAAGCTGGGAAGCTTTGTTTTGCAGGGAGTACTTCGTAATTTGATAGGCAAGTGTACCAATCCCTAATACGGGCAGCGTCCCAATAGCGATCGCCAATATTGTTGCTTTCGTACCTAAGCTGAGACGTTTGAAAGCATTACTAATACGATTTAGGCGAGAACTTTTAACAGTTTTGTCATCAACGGGCAGACTCGGTAGTCGTACTAAATTATCTGCAATTCTTTGAGAAGAAACAATCGATTCCCGCTTTTCAACCTCGCTACTCTTAGCCGCATCCGTCTTATTAAACATAAAATCAATTCCCTGAATAGGTGAAGAATAACCCCAAAAAATTCGTTTTTATAGTAGTACACCCTAGTTATCATGCAAAATAGAAGATTGGACAATAGCCTGTGCATCTAATACCAGCAATATTTCCTTTTTTTGTATGACGCATCCGCGTAAATAGGGAACCAAACTGGAGGCGACTTGTCCAACAGGAGAGCGAATTTCATCAGGCATAAATTTCGTTGTACCTTTGATCTCTTGCACAACTAAACCTAAAAGCACTGATTCTACGCGAATAATGATAATACTAAACTGCCGAAATCTGTTGTCCAAGGATTCTAAATTGAGCATCCTGGGTAAATCTACAACCCAAACTATATGACTCCGCCAATTCATTAATCCCAGTATGCAGGCGGGCATGTTTGGCATTGAAGTCACAGATTCTACAGGTACAACAATTGCTTCCTGCGTATACCTCATTGATAAAACTGCAGGGGCTTGTCTATTCAGCTGAAATCGCAGGTAGCCATCTTCCAAGTTATTGTTAGTCGGCTTAGAGGCCAGTGTCAGTTTCGAATTATTCATGGATTCAAATCGCCACTGATTTAATCGCACGCAAAAGCTGTTCGCGGGTGTAGGGCTTGGTTAAATAGGCATCTGCACCTTGTCTCATTGCCCACAATCTATCAATTTCCTGATTTTTGGAACTACAAATCACAATCGGCACTTTCTGAGTCACCGGATTTTTTTTGAGAAAACGGCACAATTCAAACCCGCTCATTCCTGGCATGACAATGTCAGTGACAATAACATCTGGCTGTTGTGAAGTGGCTTTCTCCATTGCTTCTTTTGCACCAGTTGCCTTAATAACGTTGTACCCACTCTCTTTTAGATAGTGGCTCATTAGTTCTAATTCACTGGGAGAATCTTCTACAACTAAAATAGTCCCAAGCAAAGTCAAACTCACTCCTAAATCTCCTAAACAACTAATAGTTTTACTAAATCAGATTATCTTTGCCATTTTGGCGATACGACCTTAATCAAGATGTTTAAACACCATTTTTAATAGATCCGACTGTGTAAATGGCTTGGTTAAATAGCCTGATGCTCTTACCATTTTTGCTTTGGCTCTGTCTATAAATCCTGTTCTACCAGTCACCATGATTATAGGTGTATTCTTAAAAGCTGAGTGTCTGCGCAACAAAGAACATAGCTCGTAGCCGTCTAAATTTGGCATTTCTACATCTAATAAAATTAAGTCAGGTTTGCTGCGAAGTATTTGCATTAAAGCTTTGACTGGATCGTTGATCGCTACAACTGCAAAGGTGCTTTCATCTAAAAAACTTCGGATAGAATTCAAGACTGTAGGACTGTCATCAATACAGGCAACTGTATATAATCTCCTACTCGCTGGTTGCAAAGGAATTTGACGATGCAGGCTATGATTTGTTGTCTCGGCGAAATTACTTTCTGTTGATAATTGTTGTTCGGCTTTGATTTGAGATTGCACTATCCTCTGGGATGGCGTTTTTGGCAAAATTGCTGGATTTTCTTCAGTAATAGCCGCTGAATGCTGTTCTTGGCGATTTCGTAACTGCTTTTGGCAATGTTCTACCAATAATCGCAAATCTAATCGACAAAACTTTGGTAGCTCATCTAAAGGAGTTTCACGATAAAACTCATAACTACCTTGTTTTAAGGTCAAGAAAGACTCCAACACCTCTTTAGCTAATTCATCTATTAAAATCGCTGCTTGCGGAGGAGTAATGTAGTCTTGCTTTACTAACCAGCAAATAGCTTGATAATCCGCGTGTGGCATTGATTGATTTTCGTTCCTTGTTTCAAACATCAGCCGCATTTGCACGCGATTTGCACTCAATAAAGTCGGGATTTGTTGACTCAATCGTCGCAAATGATTATCCAACCTTTCGAACAGTTTATCTGAGTAGGAAGCGTAAGTAAGTTTTCCTTCTTCTAAATAAATTGACCAAGAAGCTGTATCAGTAATTACTCGCAAACAGCCTGTTGCACGTCTGCTAGTTAGCTGTGCTAACAGAGACAGGGGGTGTAGTTTCTGGAAAAACCTGTAGCTACCTATAGAACTTGTGCTCATTTTGCTTTTGCTTGTTGCTCAATTAGACAGGTCTAAGCTATATTTGTGTAGAAGGTCTACACAATAGAATTAAATAATTCTAGTTTTGTGTATCAAAAGATACTTATATCGATATTTTATCTGTGGCTAAACCTAGTGGTAATAGCTTTATTTTCGCTTTACAAATCTCCGTGAAATTATAAGCATTAGTTATTTTACTTACTTATACAGAGATTAACAAACATTCTCCGGTAAATGGTGAAAAAATGTAAAGTAATGAATTAAGCGGTTCACCCTCAAGTAGATATTATGCAACTATAACCGCAATAATACCGCTAAAAATCACAAGCTAAAACTTGCTTTAGTCAGTATTGGTACTTAAGTATAATACGCTTGACGAACTCTGGTAAACTTCCAAGTAATTTAAGTAAATCTACTTAATTTTCGGCAAACAATTTCAATTGAAATTTTCAATCTTTGTAAAACCAATATTATATATAATATATATTTTTATTTGTTTGTCACAAGCAACTTAGTTTACATTTACACCCGTACTTTTGTTCGCACTACTTAAAGTAACATTTATGACAATAATATTTTGCTCAAATAAAAGCCGATATTTGATTGATATTAACTGTTTCAGCCCGTGAAAGATGAAGTTATGCCCTTATTTACAATTTTTGCATTGATTTACACCCAAAGCCAGAGCAGCTAGTAACTCATCTGCTTAGTTGAGTAGACAAAACGCTCCTAAATTACAACAGTACAAACAGCCAAGATGGTTAGAAACATTTGACTGGGTAAGTCACAGTTGGGGAATCAGAACGCAAAGCACAGAGAATAGACATACGCGAGCGATCGCAAAACCTGCGAAATAGTTTAACCTTCAAATCGACTGCTTGAGTTTTGGTGATTGTAGTTTTAGCGGTCGTTGAAAAAGTCTCGAAAAGCTTTATTATTTTTACATATCAGTATTCAGTATTTACTGACACGATCGGGACGGCAATCGCTATCCTTGCTGGTAAATCAAGAATTTCATAATTAAAAGGAGAAAACTACGGCAGCAACCGTAAACTAAGTAATACTCAGTGCAGTTCGAAGAGTGGAAGGTTGTTGGAAATACTCAACTTTAGTGCTACTCCTTGCTAGATACTGCATTTATGCTTGCGGCATAACCTATAGTTACGAACATGTCCAAATGCTAAAGCTGTTACTCCTAAGACTGTCGCAACACGCTCACCCTCTTCACTCAGGACGTGGTGACCAGCAATTGCAGTTACGAGAAGAAGCGCCAACCCCAAAACACCAAAAATGACCACTACTCGATCCTTATGGCGATGACAACCCTGCATTAGAGCCAAAACACTTATGGGAAAGACGAACCACAGCAAAAAACGGTGAAAGCTTTCGCTACCAAGAGAAGTAGTCGCCAGTGCGGGAAGCATGACTATGATAACTGGTAAGAACAGACAATGGATTGCACACACGGTGGAAAGTGCGATCGCAGTCTTGTCCATCAATCTCTGCATTCTTCCGCTACGCACTGGTAGTACTCCTTTGTATTGATTGTGTTCTATATGTTCAAAGGTTTGAAAACTAGGGACAGCTTGGCTTTGACTATCAACGATGGCTGCGATGCCCTCTCACAAATTTGGTAAATTTGACTCAACTATTTAAGGATATTGTGATGATTTCAACCCAACTCTTTTTCGGCTTTTGACTGACCTCCAAAACCCAGTTCCAACACTGTTCGTGGCAAAAATCGACAACGGGCAATTCCTTTCAACCTTTGGGTTGTTTCCCCGAGTAGATTCCTGAGTGAGTCTGTCAATTCCATTTTTGTATTCGGGATGCACAGTAAGAAGGATATCTTCCTTACCTTACCATTTTCTTGGGATTATTTTTTTCCTAAATAAATTAAAATTTATTATTCACGCTTTAGCTGTGTGACATATCCCCGCGCAGCCCTATCATAACGGCGAGGGCTTTTCACTTCACAGTCTCGGTAATTGCTCGGACCCTATGAGCTTTGCTCGCTGTTAACTGTCTGCTCATTTTTGAGTTTGTTCAGGGTACGATTTCTGACAACGGCAATGTTTAGAGAACAGTGGACACTTGTGGTCTGATTTAGTTTCTAGTTATCCAAGCATCACTGCCGCAATTTTCACAGCTGCTTTATTCCAGAGCAAGTATACTAATTAAAAATGCGGATGAAAGGACTTGAACCTTCACGCCTTGCGGCACTAGAACCTAAATCTAGCGCGTCTGCCAATTCCGCCACATCCGCATCAGTTTACCAT
>JANZYY010000175.1 GCA_026419705.1 Fischerella sp. | reverse complement strand
CTCTAGGAGCAGGCCTTGTACCTTGTAGTGAATCTCCCGCCTTTCAACAACGGGCACAAGTTGCTCGCAACACTACTGCCGATCCTGAATCCGGACGAAAAAGATTTGAGCGTTATTCTCAAGCACTGTGTGGTCCAGAGGGTTTACCCCACTTGATTGTTGATGGTCGTTTGGATCGTGCTGGTGACTTTTTGATCCCTAGTATTCTCTTTTTGTATATTGCCGGTTGGATTGGTTGGGTAGGTCGTGCCTATCTGCAAACTATTAAAAAGCAGGGAGGCGATGTCGAACAGAAAGAAATCCAAATTGAAGTGCCTTTAGCACTGCCAATCATGCTATCCGGCTTTGCTTGGCCAGCAACAGCAATCAAAGAGTTGCTTTCTGGTGAATTAACAGCCAACGATGAAGAAATTCCGATTTCGCCACGCTAGTTAAGTTTGGCTCATTCGCTTTTTTGGAGATGATTCATGGATAATCAAAGCCCTTTGTTGAAGTTTCTTAGCACCGCACCCGTCATCACTACAATCTGGCTGTTTATCACAGCCGGCATTTTGATTGAATTTAACCGCTTTTTCCCCGACCTACTTTTCCACCCGTTACCATAAATTGCTAACGGATTTTAATCATTGAGAGAGTAGTTTGCAGGTTTTGTTGTTTGTTGGTAGTTGGTAGTTGTTGGAAGTAATGAACAACAATCAACAACCAACAATCAACAGCTAACTCAATAGAAAAGTAATCAAAATTATTTTTTAAACTTTAAAACGCTGGAAACAGCATGAGTTTTTTGCATTTATAGAAACAAATAAAAACCGCTAAATTAATTTTTTTTAAACATAACTTTCAAAAAAACTGTTCAACTACAATTATTATTAATATAAAATATTGCCACCATACTATCTTAGAGGCGAAAATAAAATATGGCGCAAGCAGTAGATGCATCAAAAAATCTTCCTAGCGATCCAAGAAATCGAGAGGTTGTTTTTCCAGCAGGGCGCGATCCGCAGATTGGGAACCTAGAAACTCCGATTAATTCTTCTGCTTTTACTAAGTGGTTCATTAATAACTTGCCGGCTTATCGTGTGGGTATCACTCCTTTTAGAAGAGGGCTAGAAGTTGGTATGGCTCACGGTTACTGGCTATTTGGTCCCTTTGCCAAATTGGGTCCCCTGCGGAACACTGTCAATGCCAATTTAGCTGGGTTATTGTCAACCATAGGTCTGGTTACAATTTTGACGATTGCCCTCTCTTTGTATGCCAATAGCAATCCCCCTCAACCTGTTGCTAGTGTTACCGTACCTAACACTCCAGATGCTTTCCAATCTAAAGAAGGCTGGAGCAACTTTGGCAGTGCTTTTTTAATTGGTAGTATTGGTGGTGCAGTCACAGCATACTTTTTAACTACCAATTTAGGATTCATACAAGGTCTGTTTGGTTAGTAGTGAGTGGCTAGTGGTTAGTGGTTGGAAATTGTCGTTTGTTGGTAGTTGGTGGTTAGTTGGAACAACTAACAAAGCTGCAACCAAATACTAACCACTATCTACTATCTACTATCTACTAACAACCAACAAAAGTACAAAGGACACAGAGTAAAAGGCGTAAACTTTCACTTTGTGTCCTTTGTTGCTTGTTTGTTAAACAAATTAAAGAAAGTGGTGAACAACTATCCAAATAAAGCCGCTTCAATAGAATTGAGAGCAGTTTCAAAATCGTCATTAACGATTTGAATATCAAATTCATTAGCAGCGTTAATTTCTTCTTGAGCGCGGCGCAAACGACGAGCGATCGCTTCTTCAGAATCTTGTCCGCGTCCACGTATCCGCTTTTCCAATTCGCTGAAGGAAGGTGGCAAAATGAAAATGCTGAGTGCGCTAGGAAAGGAATGACGAATTTGTCGTGCTCCTTCCAGCTCAATTTCCAGCACAACAGTTTTGCCAGAGCAAATTTGGTTGATAACAGGTTTACGGAGAGTACCGTAATAGTTACCAGCAAATTCTGCCCACTCCAAGAATTCGCCAGCCGCCACCAATTGTTCAAATTTGCTGCGGCTAATAAAGTAATAGTCTTTACCATCGACTTCCCCTGGACGAGGAGGACGAGTGGTTGCAGATACGGAATAATAAAATTCCGGATGACGCTGAAGAAGCGATCGCATTAAAGTGCCTTTGCCCACACCGCTAGGCCCGGTCAAGACAACAAGCTTGCCAGGAGAAGAGCAATCTTTGGTAGTAGCACCACTCTGGATGGATAAAACTTGCATCATCCGCTCAATTTGTGAATCAATTAATAGACATTATTCATTAGTCATTAGCCTTTGTGAGTTGTGAGGGCGACTATATGACTGAGAAATTTGCACCACGAGTGACAGAAAACTTGTTTAATTTACACGTTACTGTCGGTACGGCACAAATAGGAGTAGATATCTTAACCCACCCCTGATTCAATTATCCACCACCTGATGATCGCGGGAAACCACGAAGCGATTCGCTACCGTTTCCGGTTGAATCGCTGAAAGAATAACATGGCTGGAATCAGTAATAATTACAGCCCTAGTGCGGCGACCGTAGGTTGCATCAATAAGTTGACCTCGGTCCCGTGCATCCGTAATGATCCGCTTAATCGGGGCAGACTCTGGACTGACAATGGCAACTACTCGGTTGGCAGACACGATGTTGCCAAAACCGATGTTGATTAACTGAATGTCCATAAAAAACTGACACCAAGCGCGGTGTGAGAAGCTTAATCAGAACTATTTCCAATGTTATCCCCAAAGAATTGGAGTTACAACGCTTAATTTTACGCCAGCTTTTGTTTTTAGATAAGAAATGCTTTTTTTAGGTGTTTCTCAGCTAAGTTAACTCAAAATCTTCCTAAAGATATACGCAATCCTAAATAAGTTAAATCACTTACTTAACATGTATCTATTTTTAAAATAAGAACAAAGTATTTTCTTTTATATCTATATTGTTTTGAAGTTAATATACAATCGAATTACTTTGTAGGTTTATTCTCAAGATTTATAAAACAACAGATTAAATTAGACTGGGATTACTACGTTGAATCAAGTTATTTTATTGACTAGAGCTTTACTGTTACCGAGGATAGTAATAGAATTGTTTTATACGTAAAATCAGCGAGCTGATGATTGCAGTTTTTATTTGCAAACTACATTTATTACAAATCAAAAGTAAAAATGCAGAAATCGCGCCAATCTAAGCCTTCATCTCAGCGACTAACAGTATTAAGTTTTGCTGCCAGTTTAAATACTACAACGATGAGAATGACGATTCCATTTGTATTGGTAGCGACCCTAACAACTAAGTATGTTCTGGCAAAATCTCCAAAATTATCCACTCAACAACCATCAAACTCACTGACCGGTGCTCAGCCATCTCTTCTACTGGTTTCTGCCACAACATCTAACGAAAAACCATTAAATTTATTTACTAATCAGCAGCAAAGTTCCGACCAGTTTCCGACAAAATCATCTACCCGAAAATCATTAAATTTACGAGCTATTCGACCCCCACGTCCTGATTGGGCGATCGCTAAATCACTACCTATTCCTTCTCGTCAACTGGGAAAAGAATACTCGGAAGCTGCCTATAATCTCACAACGCCTCCAAATTTTAAGCATAGTCAAGAGTTGCAAAGAATTGTTAACGATGTTGTTAAGCTTGCAAGTGCCAAAGGTTTACCTCGCAAAGCTTTATCAATTACTTTGATAGATGCGAACACTGGTGAAACTGCGGGATTTCAGCAAGACATACCAAGATATCCTGCGAGCGTAGTTAAGATGTTTTGGTTGGCAGTTTTATATGCCCAAATAGAGAACGGTATTTGGAGTAGTGAAGAGGATTTTACTCCTTATATAGAAAAGATGATTAAAGAATCTGATAACGAGGCTGCTAGCTATATTGTAGACCAAATCACAGGTACGCGTTCTCAACCAAGACTCAAAAGCGCAAAGTTTCAAAAATTAAAAAATAAACGCCAACAACTTAATCGATTTTTCCAACAAGCTGGCTACAAGCACATAAATATTAGTCAAAAAACATTCCCACTTTACTACCTCAACCTTCCCAGACCTAAGGGTAGTGAGTTGCAATTGTTAGGTAAGACAGTTTGGAATTCAAACAGGATTACAACCAAACATGCAGCTAGACTAATGTACGAAATTTGTTATCTCAAACAAGCTGTTTCTGAACAAGCTAGTCACAAAATGTGCGAATGGCTCAAAAGGGTTTTAAAGCCAGAAGCTTGGCAAGATCCGGATTTATATAGCTTTAATCCCATACGAGGTTTTTTTGGTCAGTCTTTATCCAAAGCTAATGTTAGTTTTTATTCTAAAGCTGGTTGGACTTCTCGTTCCCGCGCGGAGACAGCTATGATTTCCACAGAAGATAATAGAACTTATATTTTGACTATTTTTGCTCAAAACTCAGCATACGCCAACGACATAGAAATTTTTCCTCAGATGTCCGGTCTTGTTTATAGGCGCATGATTTCTCGCAGTTTAATACTGTAGACAGATGACATCAGCCCCCATCGCAAAATTGCTCATGGTTTGGTTGATTGAGATCGATGTGAAAAATTTGCTGGAGCGGATCATCTGGAAATTGAACATTCAGCATAAAAATATTTTAATCTCTAGTTAATCTAGCAGTGAGATACTTATCCACAAGTGCCTGCTAATTTTGTTTCTGCCTAATACCAAGGAATCGCTTCTTATTTTCTTGAAACTCAGCTTCTAGCTAAAAATAGACCAAATATTGTTTTCCGATCCAGCCAAAATGAGCAAGTTTAATACAGCAGAAGTTTTGAAAGTTTATGACATCTTAGAACCTGGTGAGACGGACACTTGGAATCCTGTGTGTAATGATTACGAACTAGCTTACCGATTGAGTCTGTTTTACTCTCTAACGAAGTCTCTGAGATTGAGCTATATTCCTCTCAAGTCTCTGAAAGTTCTGGATGTAGGATGCGGTAATGGAAGGAGTACCCGAATGTATCTTGACTTGGGACTGGAAGCCAGTCAACTAGTTGGTATAGATATCAGAGAGGGAACTATCAAACTAGCCAAAAAACTTAATCCAGCTATTAATTTTATGAGCTATGAAGGAAATTTCATTCCGTTTCCCGATCAAAGCTTTAATTGGCTGCAAGTAGCAGGTGTATTTTCATCAATCAAAACTCCAGAAAATCGCGATAACCTAGCCAGAGAACTTTACCAGAAAATCCAGCCGGGAGGATATCTTTTTTACTATGATTTGTGTCGGGATATTTATTTTGACGGAGATGGATGCAATCTTATCTTACCGAGCAAACTCTTTTCTGGTTTTCCCTTCAAGGAAATCTGGCATAGTCGGATCAGAAGATTTAGCTTTATTCCGAAAAGTCACCAAATCATTAATCTGATTCAATCTCTCTGGAAAAGGGATGCAGAGCAAATTTATAAAAATCTTCGCATGGGTTTGGGTGGACTAATCCGTCCTTCTCACGAAGTTCTATTAATTCAGAAACTTTCTTGAGAATTTTAAGTAATCCGACACAAACTCTAGCATGGTCATCTTTTCGTAATTGATATACTTCCTCCTTCTTGAAGCGCTCATCCAGCAGTTAGTCAAGAGAAGTTACATGTACTTCACTTTGGCTTCTATTTTCTTCATTGACAAAAACAACCTCCTCGAATAGAGGAGGTAAATTACTTTTTTTAAAATTGCTAAAATATTCAGAATTTACCAATCATCAAACATATGACACCTAGTATGGCACTAATGATATAAAACACAGCAACAACTTGTAGTTCTGACCAACCAGATAGTTCGAGATGATGGTGTAAAGGAGCCATTTTCAACAGGCGTTTCCCTTTTCCATCAGGGCCTTTTGTAGCTTTGTAATAAAAAACCTGCGCCATTACAGAAAGGGTTTCGACAAAGAAAATACCACTAAGAATAAACAGTGTTAGGAGGTTGTTAGTTAGTAGTCCTACTGCTGCTAAAGCTCCTCCGAGGGCTAGGGAACCGGTATCTCCCATGAAAACACGGGCTGGGTTGCGGTTATGTGCTAAAAATCCCAAGCAACTACCGCACAAAGCTGCACAAAAAATCATCAATTCCGGCGAAGTAGGAGCAATAAGCGCACCCAATGCTAGTAATGCGATCGCTACTGTTCCTGCGGCTAAACCGTCAATACCATCTGTTAAATTAGTAGCATTACTCTCTGCCACTAATACAAAACCGGCTAAAGGCCAGAAGAACAAGCCTAGAGGTAGAGAGAAGCCAAAGGGTAAAGCTAAATTTGTAATATTAGAAGGTTGATTAAAAACCAGCCAAAGACAGAAAAGAGCTGCAAAACCAATCTGGAGAGCGAGTTTCATCTGTGGAGAAATACCCTTGTTGGACTTGCGGCGCAAAATTTGCCAGTCGTCGATCCAGCCAATTAATCCGTAGCTCAGCGTCAATGCAGAAACAGCGAGTACTTCTGTGGTAAACTGAGACAATATGCAGGCAACTACCACTGCCACTGGGACAAAAAATATGCCCCCCATTGTTGGAGTACCTGCCTTTTTCAGGTGGGCTTGGGGACCATCTTCACGAATTACTTGCCCAGTTTTAAGTGTTTGCAGCATTGGTACTACAAAGAAGCCAGCTGCTGCTGAAATTACAGCACTAATTAGTAACGGCAAGGTTAGCGAAGCAAATTGCCAGGGCGATCTATTTGCTATTGCATCCAAAGCTAGTGCTGCGACACTTAATCCTACACCTAATAACGAGACCAGACCGATGCCAGAAATATTTAACCCCTGATCGGGAGATAATTTAGCGTCCATGGATATTTCCCCTCACTCCACACTTGTAAAACAGACCAATGAACAGTCGCTCGCGATTTTTAAGATAGAAACTCTCCAGCCTGATATGAGCTATTCTTCGTCTGGAACAATATCATCCTCATCATCGAAGTCATAATCGGCTATACCATCATCGCCACCCAAGAATTCAGAAATCTCTTCTTCGCTATCTTGTGTGAAATCTGGCTCGTGGGCATCACGGGCGATCAGACGACCGCTAGCCTGTAACCAGTCTAGAAGTGAAGACTCTTGCTTTAATGGTATTACAGCTGCACGTTGGTTGCGGGGTTCTTCACGTAATGGAGAATTCAGCATATTTGTTTGATCGCAAGAAAAGAGGAGCTATTATAGCTTGACATTAAGAGTCTACCACTTGATACGGAAGATTTTAGTTAATCATTCAACTAGTTACTTCCGAGATCCGACAAAATTAAAATTTTTGAGTTTTACTATCAACGCAACACCCAGTAATAGCAAAATTGGTTACTAGGTACGCCGCTATACCTTATTGTTTTTTGATACCAAATACTGTTTGAGGTTACAGGCGATGTCGGGAAAAGCAACTCTTTTAGAAGCAATTGCTGGTAAAAATCGCGGTCTGTTGGCAAGCGAACTGGATAAACAAGCTATTTTAGTTGCGATCGCTCATTTGGAAGACCTTAACCCTACACCACGCCCTGTGGAAGCTGGTGATTTGCTGGATGGTAATTGGCGATTATTATATACCACTAGCAAAGCTTTGTTGAATCTCGATCGCTTTCCTTTGACCAAACTCGGTGAAATCTACCAGTGTATTCGCGTTAATACTAACAGCGTCTACAACATAGCAGAGATTTATGGTTTACCCTTACTCGAAAGTTTAGTTAGTGTCGCTGCCAAATTTGAGCCAGTCTCGAGTCGCCGTATCCAAGTCAAATTCGAGCGTTCGATCGTTGGTTTGCAACGTTTAATCAGTTATAGCTGTCCTGATAGTTTTATCCAGCGAATAGAAGCGGGTCAAAAATTTGCTGCTCTTGACTTTCCTCTCAACAGTAATGAACAACAAGGCTGGTTAGATATTACCTATTTAGATCGCGAATTGCGGATAGGCAGGGGTAACGAGGGTAGTGTATTTGTTCTGACCAAGGCATAGATTCACTATCATTTATTGTTTGTTTGCGACAAGAGGATATTCTATGATTCAGACTTTGTCAAGGAGGGTCTGACACCTTATTGGTGGGGCATTGGGCATTGGGCATTGGGCATTGGAAAGAACCACCAACCACCAACCAACAACTAACCACTAACTCTTGACCCTTGACTCTTGACAAATAACTTAACAAAGCTTCTGCCTGAGGCACTGAGATTGTACATTGAAATCAATTAGCCTGATACATTGGCAATTGATCACATCAAGGGAAAAAACTCATGGTTCAACGTGGTTCTAAAGTACGTATTCTCCGCCCAGAGTCCTACTGGTTTCAGGATGTAGGAACTGTAGCATCTATTGAGCAAGGCGGCACCAGCAGATACCCAGTAATTGTCCGATTTGAGAAGGTAAATTATACTGGCGTCAACACCAATAACTTTGCCGAAGATGAGTTGGTAGAGGTTGAAGCACCAAAAGCGAAAGCGAAAAAGGGCTAAACAATAGACACCTCCAAAAAGCTTGTCTGGTGATTTTCGGGAGTAGGAACTAGGGGGGAGAGAATCAAGACTTTGATTCAATACCCACTACTTGCTACTCCCAATATTCATGTCTGCCAAATTTGCTAAAAAATTATAGTACTTGTAAAAACGAGCTTAGATGCCTGAACTGCCTGAAGTTGAAACAGTGAGGCGGGGTCTAAATCAATTGACCCTCAATCAAGAAATTACGGGTGGGGACGTGCTATTGTATCGTACGATCGCCTACCCGTTGTCAGTAGATGATTTTATTGCGCCGCTCAAGGGAAGTGCGATCGCCACTTGGCATCGTCGCGGTAAATATCTTCTCGCCGAACTCGTCTGTTATCCTCAAGAGAAAGATGGGGAAATGAGGAGAACCGGAGGTGGGGAAAATATAAAATTAAGTTCACCCCATCACCCCTACCCTACGGGAAGTCGCTTGCGTGTCTACACCCCATCTCTCCATCATACAAAGTCACCCACTTCCTCAGCTGGCTGGCTAGGTGTTCATCTGCGAATGACCGGTCAACTACTATGGCTGCATCGAGATGAACCATTACACAAGCACACACGGGTAAGGTTATTCTTTCATGATGATTGGGAATTACGCTTTGTTGACCAGCGTACCTTTGGTCAAATGTGGTGGGTACCCCCAAAACAAGCACCAGAAAGTATCATTACTGGTTTAGCAAAACTGGCAGCAGATCCATTTTCACCAGAATTTACAACTGAGTATCTGGCAGAAAAACTGCGACACAGCCGCCGTCCTGTTAAAACTGCCCTACTAGATCAAGCTGTGGTAGCGGGATTAGGCAATATATATGCCGATGAGGCATTATTTCTCAGTGGTATACTGCCAGAAACACCGTGTGCAGACTGTCTCTTATACACATCT
>JANZYY010000174.1 GCA_026419705.1 Fischerella sp. | reverse complement strand
GCGATCGCACTTTGCGAATGAGTGTGTAGCCGTCTTCTTGGGGCATACCAATATCACCGATCAGCACGTGCGGCTGAAAGTGTGGTAGAGTGTCTAGTGTCTCATGAGCAGAGGCAACGGCCATAACTTCTGCTCCATATTCGGAAAGGGTTGTCACAATTAGATCGCGGGTGTCTGCTTCGTCATCGACGACTAGTACTCGCAAGCCTTTGAGAGATGGTATATTATTTTGATCTGTTTTTTCTTCACCAGTAAGTGAAAGCTGTTCTGATTCTCCGAGGGCATTTACATCAAGTGCTTTCATCGGTAAGTTAACAATAAACGTGGCTCCCTGCCCAATTCCTAAACTCTCGGCAGAAACTGTACCTCCGTGCAATTCTACTAAGTGGCGCACGATCGCCAACCCTAATCCCAATCCACCGTGCGATCGTGTGTTGGAACTATCGGCTTGGCGGAAGCGGTCAAACACATAGGGCAAAAATTGAGGAGAAATTCCTTCTCCTGTGTCGCTCACCCGAATTTGCACGTTGTCATGTATGCGTTCTACTTGCACATCTACTCTTCCCTTTTGGGGCGTGAACTTGACAGCATTGGCAAGCAAATTCCAAATTACCTGTTGCAAGCGGTTAGCATCGGCGATAACTACTCCTGTTGCGGGATCGAATTTGCACTCGATGTGAATTTCCTTAGCCGCAGCTGCTGGACGCACAGTCTCCAGCGCCGCTTCCACTACTGATTCCAGTTCTACTGAATGCAAATTGAGGCGCAGTGTTCCTCTAATAATTCGCGATACATCTAAAACATCTTCAATTAACATTGTCAGGGACTTGGTGTTGCGATCGATTGTTTCTAATGCCTTGGCTGCGATCGCTTCATCAAGTTTACGACTCTTCAGTAATTGTGTCCAACCAAGCATGGCGTTGAGGGGAGTGCGGAGTTCGTGGGAGAGGGTGGCTAAAAACTCATCTTTCATCCGGTTGGCGGTTTCTGCTTCTTTTCGTGCTGTTTGTTCTCGCAGCAGTAGTTGTTCTCGTTCTTGCTCTGCTTGTTTGCGTTCGGTAATATCTATCATGAAGCCACGCAACAGCTGCGGTTCATCTTTGTCCCGCACGACATTCACAATGTCATACAGCCATACAACTTTGCCATCCGCTGTTAACATTCTGTATTCAAGCTCATAATTTTCCAAAGAACGCGAACAGTTGAGGCAAAACTCAATCACCCACTCCCGATCTTCTGGATGGATGTGTTGCGTCCAGAAATTAGTGGTATACCAGTCTGAGACTGGATAACCAAGAATCTCCACGCTTTGCGGTCCTACATAAGTAAAATTGCCAGTGGAGGCGTCTGCTTCCCAGGGAATTACGCGCACTTTTTCTGCTAATTTGCGAAATCTTTCTTCACTTTCTTTCAGGGCTGCTTCTGCTTGCTTGCGCTCGGTGATATCGTTGATAAGAGCAACAAATCCTTCTACTTTTCCCTTTTGATTGAAATGGGGAACATAAGAGACATTCACGCAATGCTTACTACCATCTTTATGGGGTATTTCAGTTTCGTAGGATACTTGTTCTCCTGATAATACAGTTTCTACATGCGGACGAATTGACTTATAAACAGACTCACCCACAACTTCTTTAATATGCTTTCCATAAATTTCTAAAGCTGAGAGTCCATACCATTCTTCGTATTTTTTATTGTTAAAGCGGTAGCGTTGTTGAGCATCGACATAGGAAATAAAAACTGGTACAGCATTGGTAATCAGACGCAGTTGATCTTCTCGTCGGCGTAGCGCTTCTTCTGCTCGTTTGCGTTCTGTAATGTCTCGTTGAGTTCCCCAAGCTCTCACTAGTACACCATTTTCTACAACTCCTACAAGATTATTCAAGAAGTATTTAGAATTACCATACCTATCTACCTCGTGGGATTCAGCATCGATCAGGCGATAGCCGGAACGGATAAAATTACGCAAATATTCAATGTTATGTTGGTCTGTTGCAGGAAGAAAGTCTTCTAACCTTGCTCCGATGATTTCTTCGGCACGAGCAAAGCCATACATCTTGGCCATGAAATCATTACAATCTTTCAGGTAGCCATACTGGTAAAAAAGCCGAATTTGCTCATCTTCCGGAGAGTTTAGCGAAATTGGCACGTCTAGTTCAAAACACCAGATACCTTCAGAACTCTGTTCCACAAAAGCACGGTAACGTTCTTCGCTTTTTCTGAGAGCAACTTCTGCCTGTTGGCGATCGCTTATGTCTAAAGTAAATACAATCATCTCTTGTTGATGAAATTGCGATTCTGGCAACAAACCACCACCGATGAGAACGGGAACGCGGCTACCATCTTTATTGATGTACTCTTTTTCAATTGGCGTACATACCCCTTTTGTTCTCAGTTCTGCAATTAAGCGATCGCTTAAGAGCTGATATTCTGGGGGTGTGATGTCGGACCATCGTATCCGTCCACACAGCAAATCTTCCCGCGTATAACCCACCATCTTTAAAAAGGCATCGTTAGCTTCAACGATTGTGCCGTTGAAATCCGCTATAATTACCCCGACGATGTTGGTATCTACAAACCGTCTAAATCTGATTTGGTTCGCTTGCAGTTGCTGCACGCTCATCTCCAACTTCTGCTTAGCACTACGTAACTCCGAGTTCAGCGAACTAATCAGTGTTGTTACTAATACAAATACGCTTAACTGGAAAATGTTTTGCGTACCATATACTAAGGGTGAGTACGTTGGCTCTAGAAAAAAATAGCCTATAGCCGAACAAGACAAAGCAGTGGCCAAAAACCCAGGTATCATGCCTCCATACCAAGCACTAACTGTCACAGCTGCAAAAAACATTGAAAAAATAGTTAGTTCTAAATAAGGTTGTAGCAATAGTGTTAGCAGTAAAGCGCTAGTTACAGTCAAAACTGCTACAGCATACGACTTGATACGGGGACCTGTTCCTTTCAAAGTGGGTTCTCCTTTGGTGCGGCTAACTGAAAGGATTGTTACCAAAATCACCTAAACAGCTAGGGCGACTTTCCACATCTATTTTGCATCGAAAAATCTGTAATAAACAGTTACTTGCTGTATATTCATCTAAATTAGTAAAAAACAAAAGTAGCAAAGATTAAATGTTGTTACTTGACTTTGTGATTGCTATGAATGTTTGCGCAAATAATCTTAAGTTTTTCTTAATTTTTGTAGCCAAAAAATAATTTTTACCTCATCAAGTAAATAGAAATAATTAAAAGTTAAAAACCAGGCATTTGCCATCACTCCTTTGAATATAAATCATCATTTCTCCCTTTCCCAACACAAACTTCCCAAACCTGGATGCAGCTCTACTTAGAGTGAGTAAAAATCGACATTAATTCCTCGACTTCGTGTCTTGGTGTCTTGGTGGTTAATAAAATTTATTTTGGAACCACTAAGACACAAAGACACAAAGAAAAGTCAATTTTGAAGGTTACACCTTGACAGAACTAGTATTTGAAAGCTTTACGCCCTGACAGTGGTATTTTGTTGTTTGGAATAAAGAACAAGCAGCAAACAATAAATAACAAGCACTCATGGAGTGAAAGACGAAAAATGGCTCGTACCCCGACATTGACTTTTGATCGTGGCACGTTAATTTTGCATCCACCACCGCGTGGCAAGGCTTGGACAGATTACGCTGTGTGGGATGATAGAGTGGAAAAATTCCGCATTCCGGCGATTCAATATCGTCCTTTGGTGGAAGCATTGCAAGCAGAAAAGACGGATTTTATTGATGAGGCTAAGGCGTTTTATCCTCTCGAGCTGCTTTCGGGTTTGGAGATGGAACCCTATCCCCACCAAACTGAGGCGTTGACAGCTTGGAAATTGGCGGGAAGACAAGGGGTAGTGGTGCTTCCTTCCGCAGCGGGAAAAACTTATTTGGCACAAATGGCGATGGAAGCAACGCCGTGCAATACGCTGATTATAGTGCCGACGTTGGATTTAATGCACCAGTGGTATGCACATCTGTTAGCAGCTTTTCCGGATGCGGAGGTGGGGTTACTGGGGGGTGGTTCGCGGGATAAGACGCCAATACTAGTAGCAACTTACGACAGCGCCGCCATTCATGCGGAAAGCTTGGGAAATAAATATGGGTTATTGATTTTTGATGAATGTCACCATTTGCCAACGGATTTTAATCGGGTGATTGCTGAATATGCGATCGCACCCTATCGATTGGGACTTTCGGCGACACCGGAACGCAGCGATGGTAAACATGCGGATTTGAAGATCTTGATCGGGCCGGAAGTATACCGCAAAAGGGCTGAGGAACTGGCGGGGAAGGCGTTAGCAGAACATGAGGTGGTGCAAATAAAGGTGAAACTGTCGCAGCATGAACGCGAAAGGTACAATCGGTTGATTCAAGTCCGCAACGATTTTTTACAGCAAGCGAAAATTTCTTTGGGGAGTCTTCAAGGTTGGCAAAATTTTGTGCAAGTGAGTGCGCGATCGCAAGTGGGACGAAGGGCGATGTTGGCGCACCGCCAAGCTAAAGAAATTGCTTTGGGTACGGATGGGAAGTTAAGGGTTTTAGCAAATTTACTCGCTAAACATTATCCTCAAAGGGTTTTGATTTTTACTGCTGATAATGCTACTGTTTATCGCATTTCTCAAGAGTTTTTAATTCCGGCGATTACACATCAAACTCCTGTGAAGGAGCGTCATGAGATATTAACAAAATTTCGGGAAGGAGAGTATAAAGTTTTGATTGCTTCCCATGTGTTAAATGAAGGGGTAGATGTGCCAGCAGCTAGTGTGGCTATTATTTTATCGGGTACGGGTTCGGCTAGGGAATATATTCAAAGATTGGGGAGGGTTTTAAGGAAGGGAAAGGAGATTAATAAGCAGGCGATTTTGTATGAAGTGGTGGCTGAGGATACGGCTGAGGAGGGGACTTCAGCAAGAAGGAGAGGTGTGAGGAGAAATGAACCGCCAAGACGCCAAGGACGCCAACAGAAGGAGGAGAAGAGAGGGAGTTTACAGGTTGTTTATGGGGGTAATCAACAAAAAAGTTATCGTGCAGCGGAGCAGTTGGAGATAAATTATTCGGTTGAAAATAAGAAGTCTGGGAATGAAGATGAGTTGCAGTGAAGATGAACTCATGGCTGTTGACTTTTGCCTGTGTTTTGGTAATTGGTAGCTAGAGTTAATACAATTAAAGAAAATCTTTTAATTTTAGTGTTTAAGTATAATTGCCCATGACGACTTCACGCCGCCGTTATCACATTACTACTTTCGGTTGCCAGATGAATAAGGCTGACTCAGAGCGCATGGCTGGCATCTTAGAAGACATGGGCTTTGAGTGGTCAGAAGACCCAAATTATGCTGATGTTATTGTTTATAATACTTGTACTATCAGGGATAATGCTGAACAAAAGGTATATTCTTATCTTGGTAGGCAGGCGAAGCGCAAGCATGAACAACCAAATTTAATTTTAATTGTTGCTGGTTGCGTTGCCCAGCAGGAAGGGGAAGCGCTGTTACGACGTGTGCCAGAGTTAGATTTGGTCATGGGACCGCAACATGCTAACCGTCTCAAGGATTTGCTGCAACAGGTATTTGATGGTAACCAAGTTGTGGCAACGGAGCCGATTCATATTATGGAGGATATTACCAAGCCGCGCCGAGATAGTAAGGTGACGGCTTGGGTGAATGTGATTTATGGCTGTAATGAACGGTGTACCTATTGTGTAGTTCCGAATGTCCGGGGTGTGGAACAATCTCGTACGCCGGAGGCAATTCGGGCGGAAATGGTAGAATTGGGACGGTTGGGTTATAAGGAAGTGACGCTTTTAGGTCAAAATATTGATGCCTACGGGCGGGATTTGCCGGGGGTGACGCCAGAAGGTAGGCATAAGCATACACTGACGGATTTGCTTTACTACGTTCATGATGTACCGGGGATAGAAAGGATTAGATTTGCTACTAGCCATCCTCGTTATTTTACTGAACGTTTGATTAGGGCTTGTGCGGAATTGCCTAAGGTATGCGAACACTTTCACATTCCTTTCCAATCAGGGGATAACGAGGTGTTAAAACGCATGGGGCGGGGTTATACTCATGAGAAATATCGCCGGATTATTGATAAGATACGTGAGTATGTGCCGGATGCGGCAATTAGCGCTGATGCAATTGTTGGTTTTCCTGGCGAGACGGAAGCACAGTTTGAAAATACTCTCAAACTGGTGGAAGATGTTGGTTTTGATCAGTTGAATACCGCTGCTTATTCTCCACGTCCGGGAACACCCGCAGCAGTCTGGGAAGGACAAATCAGTGAAGAGGTAAAAAGCGATCGCCTGCAACGACTTAACCGCCTAGTGGCGATGAAAGCAGCTGAGCGTTCTCAGCGTTATATGGGACGCATCGAAGAAGTTTTGGTAGAAGACCAAAACCCTAAAGATAAAACCCAAGTGATGGGACGTACACGCACCAATCGCTTGACTTTCTTTACTGGTGACATCAATGAACTTAAAGGTCAGTTAGTAAAGGTCAAAATTACGGAAGTACGTGCTTTTAGTTTGACAGGTGAACCGGTAGAGGTCAGAGAAGCAGTGTCAGTGTAAGAACTAGGGATAGGGGATAGGGGATTAGGGACTGGGAACTAGGCTAAATTCTACCCAATCCCCGATTCTCCATTCCCCAACATGTTGTGATACGCTATCTGCATTTGAGGTGTGGAGGTATGTTCCAATGAGGAAGCTGCGGATAGGGTTGCTGTTCGGTGGTTGTTCGGGAGAGCATGAGGTATCGATCAGTTCAGCACGGGCGATCGCCAAAGCTTTGAGTACAGGGCAAAATGCTAGTAAGTACGAAATCTTGCCTTTCTACATCCAAAAAGATGGACGCTGGCTAGCAGGAGATGTGCCCCAACAAGTCTTAGAATCAGGGAATCCGCAGCAATTACCTGACTCTGCTTTTGAGCTTCAATCAAAAGGCGATAGTTTGCAATTGTCAGTTACAAATACCCAATCTCTAAGTCGTTGGCAATCTCCCTCGCAAGTTGGAGAAGTGGAAGTTTGGTTTCCGATTCTCCACGGTCCTAATGGTGAAGATGGTACAATTCAGGGTCTGCTGACTTTGATGCAAGTGCCTTTTGTTGGCTCAGGGGTATTGGGTTCGGCACTAGGAATGGATAAAATTGCCATGAAAATGGCTTTTGCCCAAGCTGGACTGCCACAAGTAAAATACAAGGCGGTGAATCGTTCCCAAATTTGGTCGAATCCTTGTGTTTTCCCAAAGTTGTGCGATGAAATTGAAGCAACTTTCGATTATCCCTGCTTTGTCAAACCTGCAAATTTAGGTTCATCGGTAGGAATTGCGAAAGTGCGATCGCGACAACAATTAGAAGCAGCTTTGGATAATGCTGCTAGTTACGATCGCCGCATTATTATTGAGGCTGGAGTTGCAGCCCGAGAATTGGAATGTGCTGTTTTAGGTAACGACCAACCGAAAGTCTCTGTAGTCGGTGAAATTACTTATAAAAGTGATTTTTACGACTATGAAACTAAATATACAGAGGGGAAAGCAGATTTAGTCATACCTGCACCGGTACCAGATGTTGTTAGCCGTCAAATTCAAGAAATGGCTGTGCAAGCTTTTGCAGCTATTGATGCTGCTGGATTGGCGAGGGTAGACTTTTTCTACGTGGAAACCACCGGTGAAGTTTTGATTAATGAAATTAATACTCTACCGGGTTTTACAGCAACGAGCATGTATCCCCTACTTTGGACTCATAGTGGTATCTCTTTTCCTGAATTAGTGGACAGATTGATTCAATTGGCTATTGAAAGATACTCTTCAGCAAAAGCAATGACATAGGAATGCTGATTTTCCCAATCGCTGGGATTGAAGTAATAAAAAATACTAAATTTTAGAGAGAATATCGGATTTATTAGCCTTAATTTCAGAAAATGGCTACCGAAATCCAAGATTTGACTACGGATACGCGATCGCTGGCTCCTCCAGTACAATCAAGGAGATGAGGGGTAAAAATCTAAAAGTAGTCATGGAAAATACTCAGAGTGTACAGCAGTCATCGGAAGTGCAAGCACGCGCAACTGAAACTGTAACAAATAAGTCTAAACCACAAATAAGTGGAAACTTTCTGATACACCTATTTGCAAAATGTCCCTGGCTATTTTTAGGTGGGCTGCTAGCAGTTTTTCTCAGTAGTGGTACTGTTGCCTTATACAGCCTTGGTTACGTAGGGCGTGTAGAACGTCAAGAACCAGAATTTATACAAGATGTAGATTTAGAATCATCTATTCCTACACCTTCTGAAACTACGAATGTAGCCAATAATTCCATTTCTTTGTGGATGGTGGGGGCGATCGCCATGAGTTGTGCTAGTGGATGCTTTATAATTGTTAAGCTGCTTAATTATCCAGTCTGGCAACAAAAGATTCACAAAAGCTCTCAGCGTCATCCATCATCCATAACAAGACGCCGCCACCAAAAACTAGAACCGAGTCCTTCAAAAAACTTGCCAGCTTTCATAATAACTTCAGTTACCAAATCACCTACTACTACTAAATCAGAACAATCACAACCAGTAATAACAGTTTTGCCTCCAGAAGAAAATTTCAATAAAGACAATCAAGAATCTTTGGCAAGCATGATGGATATTCGCAAACAAACTTCCTTATCTGCGCTTTTACGCGATTAGATGAGTTTCTTACCGATCGGATATTCTGACCGTAAAAGGCTAGCGAGGTGAAGCACCTGCTAATTCCGATCAGAAATAGGGTTTCTTTGAGAAAGTGAAATAATCCAATCTAAAATTGCCTGGTTAATTATATCTGGACATTCATCATGGGGACAATGCCCTACATTTTCTAGATTCAACAGCTGCAAATTACCGTTATACTGAGCGAATTCACGAGCAAGTACAGGAGGGACAAACTTGTCTTTTTGTCCCCAAATTAAAAGCATAGGAATTGTTAATGCAGGCAATAAAGATTTAACACTCAATCCAAAGTTGGGGCTGATTGTAGCTTTAAATAAAGCACTAAAAGCGCGGGCTGAACCCCGATCTTGGGGAGGACCAGCTAGTATTTCTATTAGTTCGTCTGTAATCGCCTCTGGGTTAGCATAAGCAATCGCAGCCCAGCGACGCAAGAATTGTGGTCGACGAATGAAGTAGAATAGGGGTTTGAGTACTAACGGCGAAGCCACGATATTTTTAATGGTGGCAACTACAGGATGCAGAAAAGCAGGTATGGCCTCTTGTTCTAATGATGGATCTGGTAAACTCATCATCACTACACCTTGCACCATTTCTGGATGAATAGCAGCGGCGGCTAAGGAAATCAGCGAACCAGTAGAATTACCTACTAAAATCACAGGCCGACGAATAAATGTTTTCCAAAAATCGTAAACCTGTTCCACCCAAAGCTGGATGCTGTAGTTTACGCAAGCTTTTTCTGATGCTCCAAAACCCAACATATCAAGCGCATAGACTGTGTGGT
>JANZYY010000173.1 GCA_026419705.1 Fischerella sp. | reverse complement strand
GCCATTCCTCATAGATACGTCTTTTCGCAGTTCAGCGTCAGGAAAATTTAAACCAAGATTCGAGCTATTAGAATTCAGCCCAACGCTACCCTGTTCTGCTACACCTGCTAACTCAACCCGACCACCAGCAGCTAGTAGTTGTCCACCATTGATTTCTACGTTACCGCCTGCAAGGGCTAAAGTTTTGCCAGGAGTTACTTGTAGATTAGCCTCCTGTACCTGAATACTCTCAGTATTGTTCCCGTATTGCAAGCCAATCGGCACATTGATGCTTAGCAAAGGTGTGGTAGTGGGGTTTGGTGTAGCGCTGAAGTCTGTACCATCAGCAAATTTCATGTTACTAGCTGTAGTAGCCAAAAACGAACCACCAAGATCCAACCGCGCATTTTTACCAAAGATAATGCCATTGGGATTAATTAAAAATAGGTTAGCTATACCGCTAGCTTTGATTAAACCGTCAATATTAGAAATTGATCTACCTGTGACTCGTGTGAGAATATTTTGAATATCCGCAGCATGCTTAAATAAAGCAGTGCTATTAGTTGGCACAGAAAATTCCTGAAAGCTATGGAATAAGTTGCTACCAGCTTGGGTTCCTCCAGTAATATTGAAGGTGTTGCCTTCTGTAGTAACGTTGGAATTTTTGGGTAAAGTGCGATCGGGAGTAATTTGAGCGAGCGCACAATTGGTAAAGAAAGCGTACCCGCTAACAATTGCAATTGCCAAGAAGTAGCCCAAACCAATACCCCTCAAACTAGTCATTGCAATCTCTCTAGCTCCATAGCAGCTGCACTCTTAGAGTAAACCACAATCAGAGCTAAAAGCAGTACTTACCAAGGTTGAGGGACACGAAAACCAACATGCTTAAAAAGCAATGAATGAAGCGGCGCGTTCCCCAGCGATCGGTAATTGTCAATTGGTAATTGGTAAGAACTTGTTTAAGATCTTCCCATTACCGATTACCAGGATAGCCCTGCAATTAAATAGTGGATGAATCTCAGTTTTATATCCGGGGTGTGCCATCAAGGATTGCAGTATATACATTGTGCTGGATCGGCATAATTATCGCCATCTGACAATAATTTTTCTTGACTAAAACCACATTTTTGACATTGATAAACTACAGCACGAGTTAAGGAAGTTGGCATATGGCAGATTGCACAGGGCAATCCTTTAATTCTTCTGGTGATTTCAAAACCAGGCATAGAACAACTTGGGCAGAGGCTGTTGATTTTTTTTAATAAGTCATGGGTGGCTTTTTCAATATTTTTCATGCGTGTGGGATTATACATTGCTCGCATATCTGTTTCTAAATGAGCTTTGCCTGTCGGTGAATTTCTCAGCACAAATTGTACTGCTTCAATAAGTTTTTCTTCTGTAGTAATTCCTTTGATTATCTCGCTGCTATCTTTGGCTGAGTTGTCAAACATGACAACTAGACCGTGTTCGGGAAAACCAACTTTTTTCGCAAATTGAAATGCTTGCTCTACACTTTCAACCACCAAATGATTATGATTGGTGTCACAAGACAACTCTTCTCCAATAATTTCTAAATTATGTTTTTTATCAAACAAAATGACAATTTCTCGATTGCTGGAAATTAAAGGTAAGCTAGGGTGAATTCCAAAACTGCCTTCGCTGGCGATCGCTAAATTTTCACCTGTTAGTTCTAATGCTTTTTCTGCTTTTAATCTTGCGGTTTCTATTTGATTGCCAGGACGTTTGATCTCCCTGGTAAATGTACCGAAAATGTCGGTATTAAAATTTTCTGGTACTATCACTTTAATTCCTAAGTGGTTCTCCAAAATAGGAGCAATCACTTTCTCTTTTTGATGCATTGTTGCTAGCACTGCAACTCGATTGGTAAATAATGGATTGTGTTGCATTCTTGACCTCTTTTGAGATTGCTTAACCCTGCACAAATACATCCTCAAAATTTATACCAGATTTTTCTGGTCTTATATGAAACCACCCCCTAAGAAAAGGGGGCGTTGGGGAGGTCTCTGAGGAATTAACATCACTAAGTGAACTGTATTGGTTCATACCAATACCTGAGATATCAAAGATATTTTGTTGACATCAAGTATAATTATTTAAGCTTGCTGTTGGGGAACCTGTGCTATTTCTGCAAGTTGCTTCTCTTTATCCAGTCTGCGCTTTCTGGCGTAAAGCTGAATAGTCACCGCCATTAAAATAACTAAGCCAAAAATTACCCAAACGGTTAAGTTTGTGGGCAAACTATTCTTAAATACTGCCAGCATGACAATTATCACTAGCAACACGGTAGGTGCTTCATTCATAGCACGCATCTGTTTGCTACTCCATTTGCAGGTGTCTTTTTCTAGCTGCTTCATTAAACGAGCACAGTAATAGTGATAAACGAGTAAAAGCGCTACAAATCCGAGTTTGAAGTGCAACCAAGTTTGTTTAAGGAAATCTGGTTGCGTTACCAGCAATCCAATCGCACACGCCACTGTCACTAGCATTCCGGGAGTGGTGATGATGTTATAGAGGCGCTTTTCCATAATCTGATACTGATTTTTCAGTATCGTCTTTGCTGGTTCTGGTTCTTGGTTAGCTTCAATGTGATAGATAAAAAGACGTACTAGGTAAAACAACCCAGCAAACCAAACTACAACACCGATGATATGAAATGCTTTAAACCAGGAATAAGCCATGAATTGTATAACCTGCCTTTGTACTCTCAAATATCCAGGTTACGGCAAAATCTTGTGTAGCAATTGCTGGAAATGGGGTTGAGTGATAAAGAAGTGTAAAGTTTTTCAAGTCATATTATTTTGATTTTTGTTTCTCATCTGTTCAGCGTATTGCTGCAACCTTTGAAAATAGTCGAGTTTCATAATCTCGGCGACATCGCTTTCTTTTTTGGCTTGGTCAATCTGAATTTTCAATTCTAATACTTGTTGTTTGAGCTGCTGTTCTCGTCTGTGAAACTTGCGATACATATGAATAGCTGCTGCGGCTTGGTTGGCTAAAGCACTCAAAAACTCTAAATCTTCGTCGGTATAGTTGACACAAGTAGATAAATTATCGATGTATAACACCCCGATAACTTGCGTATAGTTTTTGAGGGGTACGCACATGCAATTGTGAATTGCTTCTCGGACAATCGAGAAAGAATCATTAAATCGTAGATCGCGCATTGCATCTTGAGTGATAATCGCATCTCCACTTTCATAAGCGAGATTGACGATTTTGCGACTGTAGGGCTGTCGATCGCCAACAAGATGTTCTCGTAACTTGGTAGCTTTTGGTTGGAGTTGTTGAGATTCTTCATCCACTAAGAGAATCACCGCGCGATCGATTCTCATAATTTGAAACAGGAGATCGAGGATCTTGTGGAGAAGTTGGTCGGGTTCGTCAGGTGAACAGAGTTGTTTGCTGACTTCTAAGAGAATTTTGAGTTTGTTGACTGTTTGTTGCTCGCTACCGCAAGAGTTCAATTTGAGAATTGAGTCGTCGCTAGGCTTTTGGGACACCAAATTCTCAAGTTGAGCTTCACTTTGGGGTAGAGGAATTTGTTTGAAGTTCTGGCTTAATAATTCTTGATTATCTCCGACGGGCTTCGATTGGGATTTTTTCAGGGAATGAACGAATTTTAACTGGAGTTGACCGCAAGCGATCGCATCACCGTCACGGAGTTGATAAGAATCAACTTTGACTTGATTAACATAAGTATGATTGCGACTGCGACAATCTTTAATCGTTACTCCATTGGGACTGACATCAATCTGTGCGTGGTAACGAGATACGGTTTCTTCTAGCAAGACAATGGTATTATCGATTTGGCGACCAAGGGTGTTAACTCCTAGTTTCAATTCATAAACTCTCTCATTCGGCGTTTCAGGAGCGTAGATTAAATACGGCACTTTTGCTGCTCGGATGTTCTGTGGCTTAGCTGATTAATTTAAATAGTAACTATCTTTTTAGGTACTCGCACAGATGTACTTTTCTAACGCCCAAACCAAGAACAAATCCAACGCCACGACCGACTCAGCCATCCGCAAAACTCGTGACGGGATGTAACAACAGGTGCTGGCGGTTGCGAAAGACGCTCAATTGCATTGTTACAATCTTGAACCTTTGCATCAAGTCCCATTGCTTGATAAAGTTGACGGGCTTTACCATAAGTACCCATCGCATCTGATTGGCGATCGACTTTTTCTAAAGTCTCACCTAAATTAAACCAACAATTAGCTTGTCCGCCGCGATCGCCTATTTGTATTGCGATGTCTAAAGATTGCTGTGAAACTGTATCGCCTGTTCATGCTCTCCCAGGGAATGGTAAGCAATACCCAACGAAGTCAGACAAACATGATACTTCCTGTTTTCTGTGTCTCCTATTTTTTCCCACGCTGCGATTAATCGCCCATACACATCAACTTGAATAGTGTAATAACCCCGCAGTGTCAAAAAATCATTGCAAGCTCAAATAGCATCAAAGGTAAAATTATAGTCTGCTGGTCGGTAAAAATGATAGAAAATTTCTAATATTCTCTAACATCATCTATGAGTTTTATAGTTTGCCAAGGTTCCTCTTTGGCAATTGAGCGATAATAAGCAATGGCTTGCTGATTTGCTGCTGTTTGATCGCCTGCTTTGTAGCGCACATACTCCAACACAACTGGCTGAAACTCGTACTTCCGCTTATCGTTGAACGTTTCTAACAAAAAAGAACGCTTCACCAGTGTTCTCAGTTCTGTCTCAACATCTAATTGTCCATCTCCAGTTAACACAGCTTCTGCTGCGACCCGATCAAAAGTACCTCGGCAAACGCTAATGTTGAGTAAGGGTGTTTTTTGCAAGTCACTCAAACGCTCAAAAGTAGCATCCAAAACTAACACCATCCCTACAGTTTCCCGGCGATGCTGACCAACTCTTTCGGGTTTGTTAACAACTGCTGTAAATTCCCTAATCCCAAATCTGCTAAACGTTCTCAATTGGGGTGTTGGGGGTATTCTTCTTTAAGAGAGTCTGCAACTAGCCTCAACAACAGCAGGGGATGTCCATCTACCAATTTGACAAATGCTGCTAAATTTCCCCCAATTCCCAATGCTATTAGTAGTGCTGTCCCTTCTTCTGCCTAGATGCGGTGAAGAGATTTGTAAACTATCCAAATAGCAGACATGGGCGATCGCTCTTTCCCCAATCTACAAAATTGCGATCGCCTTCTTCCTAGTTTTTATCTACTACTTTCCTTCAGCACGACGGACAAAAGGCAACAAATCTTGCAAAACAGTTTCGTGATAATGTTCTTGGGGATAATGCCCAACATTGTTGAGTTTAACTAATTCCCCCTTTGGTACAGACTTGACGAAATTTTCCGCCATCTCCACACTTAACCAAGGGTCTATCATTCCCCATTGAATTAATATTGGTTGCTGCCACTGTTTGAATCCAGATTCTATTTCTAACATTGCTTTTGCTAGTTGTAAATTACGAATTGTTGCTAAAAGAGCGCGACCTGCGGCTGAAGTTTTCAAAAAGGGTTGACGATAAACATCTAAATCCTTATCAGCAATAACGTAACGGCTACCACCTTCTAAAGTCCGGTCTACTAACAGAGGGTCTTGAGTCATCATTTCACCTGCTAAAGGTAGACCCATTTGTTGAATTTTCCAAGGTAATTTTGCAGTGCTAGAAATCGGTGTATTGAGAATAGCTATGTTGGCAATTTGTTCTGGATGACGCAAGGCATATTGCAGTCCTACAGAACCTAAAAAACCTTGTACAACTAGAGAAAAACGTTCTATATCTAAGGCTTTGATAAATCCTTCTAAAGCTTTAATAAATGCATCAGGCGTGTAAGCAAAATCTCTTTTTTCCGGTTTAGAGGAAAAACCAAAACCAATCCAATCTGGAGCGATCGCTTTTGTTCCTTGCTGTGCCAAAGCAGGCAGAATATTACGCCAGCTATAACTTTGTGAAACTAACCCATGTAGTAAAACAACGGGCAATAAATCAGTTTTGCCAATTGGTTCAGCTACTCGGTAAAACCATGCCAGCGAATCTAAGGTTATTTTATGTTCTGTAATTGACATTTTGTTTGAAAAATCTCGCCAAGTGCGAATATACAAAGAGTTTTGTTATAGTTTTTTACGCAATTTGTGACTCTAGATTTTTGTAAAGACGCGATTGATCGCATCTGCTTGCCAATGAGGATAAAAGGGAGTATGGGTTTTAGATTTTTAAGCGCGATTTTTAAGAGAATGTCTGAGAAGTTGATGGTCAGACACTAGTGCATTGGAGACCCCCCTTATCTCCCACAGTTCGGGGGGCTAGAGGGACTTAAATAGTTTCCAGATATCCTCTCACAGCTGAAAAGGGATTTAGTAGCAAATTGCGTATCTCTATTTAAGAGATAATCATCTCACGAATTGCGTTAGCTGTGGCAGGTGCAAGTAAAACGCCGTTGCGATAATGTCCTGTAGCCAGCAGGACATTACTAAAACCTAATAATTTCTCAATGATTGGGGCGGGACGTCCTTCGGGGCGGGGACGTAACCCAAACCAAGTGCGGATAACCGTTGCATTTGCTAAATCTGGACAAAAGGCGATCGCTTGTTGTTTGACAGATTCTAGCAGTTCTTGATCGGGTAGTATCTCATGAGTGCTATTTGTGGGAAACTCAACCGTTGCACCTACCCAATAATCTCCTCCACCCACCGGAACTATGTGGACATCGTTACCAGTAATTACTGGCTGAAAATCAGGATTACCCAGAGAATGTCCTAACCTCAGATGCAAAGCTTGACCCAGTACAGGGCGAATATCAACCATCTGATGTAATTGTGCTGATAGTGGCGACGAACCAAGCCCAGCAGCGATGACAAACCAATCAGCGGCTATTTTCCCCTCTGTAGTCTCCAGTTGCTGATAAAATTTTTCACCCCACTCTGTGCTTGTGGAGAGTGGAGTCATTCCTAAAGCATTCACACCAAATTTAAAAGTAACGCCATTATATTGGGCAGCCTCAACTAAAGCTAATGTTAGTGCTGTGGGATCGAGTTGGCGGTCTTGTGGGGAGTAAACAGCGCCGATGATTTTTGTTTCATCTATCTGGGGACAGATTTTTATAAGTTTAGTAGTGTCCCAGATTTCTAACTGATAGCCTTGAGAGTGGCGAATTTCTGAAAGCTTTTGCCATTCTGAGATTTCCCCAATCCCCTTTGCATTCCCCGTCAACAGCATGAGAATTCCTTGGCGGTTGAAGGGAATTTTGTGATTTGTAAGTTCTTCGAGTTCTGGAATTAAGGTTTCATAACGTTGGATGCTAGTTTGACGCATCTGCCAAGCTTTGCCCTTGATTTTATGGCTGATGATGCTCATTAAAACGCCCAACGCGGCTCCTGTAGAGGCCTGTGCGGGTGGTTGTTTGTCCAGAACCGTGATGTTTAGTCCTTTGACTAAGCTGAGTTCATAAGCGATCGCAGCCCCAACCACACCACAACCGATAATGACTACATTCATAATTTCTAAGAAGGGATTGGGGATTAGGGATTGGGGATTGGGGATTGAAGTACTGATTTTTACTATGCCCCATGCCCCATCTCCCATTTTAGGCATTAGCCAGCTTCTGCTGAAGTAGGACTTTCGGGAAGCAATCCCAGGAAAGTGTCAATATCTGCAAATGCAGCTTTAGCGTTATTCAGGGCTTTGAGAGAATTGAGAGAGTCAATGGCTTGATCGATTTGAACCAGGTGGTTAAACATGTCTCGCGCCACTTGACGTGCTTTTTGTTGGTCTTGAGGCAGAAGGTTGGGAATGACATAATTCATGTGCAACCTTGCTTCCGTCATTGGACCGTGGATAAAATTACCAACATTTACCCAATCATTTTTTTGGATCAGCTCGGTGAGTTCTTGTGAGCGATCGCGCACAGCCTGGATTTCAGGCAAGTATCCCTGAATTTTCTCAAGCTGTGTTGGGGTGTAAGTTGGAGGTGCTGTAGCGACAGTAGGGCCGCCACAACTAATCAGGAATGTTGCCAAAAGAACAAGAATTAATGACAAGATAGAGCGTTGACGCGCCATAAACCAAGCTTAGTATTGCTGATTAACAGTGTAATTTTAGATCGGAGTGCGTAACTTCTTGTTCTAATTAGCAAGGGATTTTGCTGAAATTCCCTATTTATATTTTGTGGTATTTCACAAAAAAAACGCAGACTAAATATATTTTGGGGATTTTTAAGTATAATTACTTAAGATGAGAGATTTACGCTTTTACCTAAAATCCACTCACACAATGACGATCGGAAAAGTCTAAATTTAAAGCTGGGAAATAAAAAAAGCGATTGAGAAGCTAAAACACCAATACCAAGAGCCTTCGGGCAGTTTTTTACATTGTCGCATCGTCCACTTAGTTAAATATAGCTTGGGGGAGTGTTTTCGTGAACGCAGCAGAAATGGCAACAAACCTAGAATTCGCTAAGAAGATTGCTACAGTCGTGAATTTGTTTAAATTTGAGTTTCCTGATGCCAGATCGGATCTCAAACCGTGGAAAAATGACCCACAAACCAGAGAGTTAGTCGATCCAGATTCTATAGATATTGGCTTTCACTTTCCTGGGGTAAGCAAATCCTGGCGCAGCCGCAGCATCCTAATTCAAATTCGGTTTTATCAAGATCCTGTCAATGGTCTACGTCGTGCAATTGGTGTGGAAATAGCAGGATTCAGCCATCTTGGCGAACAGTGGCGGCTTTCTACGATAGAAAATTGGCATTTTGTTGGCGCTACTCAGCCTTCAGAAGAAGTGGGGAAAAAGCTAAAGGAGTTTTGCAAGCAAATTTTGGAGTTGTTCAATAAACCTAGTGATTGATTTTTCTTCAGTCTGTATGAAGCTGTTGGTCTTAACATTGCACTTTTTTCGTTAAGAAAGTCAAAAGCTAATGACCGATGACCAATGACTAAGGAGCGAACAAAGGCAGCAGTTGCAAGGGCATCCGGCATAAGGTTCAATAGGGATTTATACCAAACTTCCTACGTATAAAACCATAAATTTCTTCATAAGTTTCTTGATGGGGTTTCTATTTTCCCTTGCCTACAAGTGTAATAAGTGCCTTCTTAACGAAACTAAAAATACATCATTAGCTATTTATTTTATTAAGTAATATTTACATCTTCTATCCAGAGGAGATGATTAGCAAAAGAGCTTTTTACCAGTGCGTTGTAAAATTTGCGATCGGCTGTAACTAACTGGCATCCTTCTGTAAAAGCAAGAGCTAGATAAAAACAATCATCCACAGTCTGTGTGAGGCTGTTAGCCATATCAACAGCGACTTCTAACAACAGTTTTGAGGGGTAAGTCTGCAAGATCACAGCCTGAAAGTTATGTATAATTTCGCGGCTCGTCTCGGGAGTAATTTCCCCTAGCTGCACCTTTTTCCACAGGATATTACCAAACTCAGGTAGTAGTAAGTCTGGGGCTATTAATTCGTAACTCCCATCCAAAAGACGAGCTGCTTTTTCGCTGTTAATTTCCGGTACAAACCATTTGACAGCGACACTGGCATCAACAACGTAGCGATTCACCGTTCTCTGTCCTCGCGTAG
>JANZYY010000172.1:341-9604 GCA_026419705.1 Fischerella sp. | reverse complement strand
TCACTACATGAGTTTCTGGCAATGCAGCTTTGATTTGCTGGGTCGCTGCAATACCATCCAGTCGCGGTAAGCCGATATCCATGACCACCACATCTGGTTTTAATTGCAGTGCTGCTTGTACACCCAAATAGCCATCTTCAGCTTGTCCGACAATTTCTAATTGAGGGTGCGCCATCAGTGACTGTTCTAAACCCAGCTGCATCATTGGGTCGTCTTCAACAATTAACACCCGCAACGGTAGAGCATCTGGAGGTAGATTTATAGAAGTATTGAGAGACATTTTTCTCAGTTCTTGGCTATGAGTTCAAAATTATGAATGATGAAGACAAGTAATTTCATCATTCTCATCATTCATCATTCATAATTGTTTTCTATTCTTCCACGTGATAACCAAACTCTGCTAAACGGACGCGAGACTGTCGCCATTTTGGTTGCACTTTCACAAACAATTCTAGATAGACTTTGCCTGCTATTAACTTTTGAATTTGTTCGCGAGCCGCACTACCAATGGCTTTGAGCATCGATCCGCCTTTGCCAATGAGAATTCCTTTTTGAGAATCACGTTCGACGTGGATCGTAGCCAATACGCGAGTAACAGTAGGTGTTTCTTCAACTCGATCGATAGATATTGCTACAGAATGGGGGATTTCTTCACGTGTCAACAGCAAAATCTGTTCTCGAATCAACTCGCCCATGATAAAGCGTTCCGGCTGGTCTGTTACCAAGTCGGGAGGGTAGTAGTATGGTCCCGGTTCCAAATGTTGAATCAATACTTGTTGCAGTTCAGATAATCCTGCACCGGTTTTGGCAGAAAATTTCACTGTTTGCCATTGATGCGGCTGTGCTAATTGGGCGTAACTTTCATCGATTTCCTGAAAGTTTGGGGGCTGTTGATCGATTTTGTTCAAACCTAAAATTACCAGCGTGTTACTGCGATTTAGCAATTCGGCAATATAGCGATCGCCTGCACCACAAAAGGTTGTCGCATCCACTACAAAGAGCACTACATCTACTGACTCAATTGCCATTTTGGCATTTTGCACCAGCACTTCCCCTAATTGATGATGGGGTTTATGAATTCCTGGGGTATCTACAAAAATTAGTTGTGCTGCTTTTGTGGTTAAAATGCCCCGCAAGCGATTGCGTGTAGTTTGCGCTACCGGTGAGGTTATGGCAATTTTTTGCCCTACTAATTGATTCATCAATGTAGATTTACCGACATTAGGGCGACCGATAATGCCAATAAAACCTGACTTAAACTCAGGAGGAGCCTGGGGAATCATCACTTCTCCTGAAACAGAGAAGATGTCGTGATTATTACTACTCACCTATGACTCCATTTCCTCTACGTTTACAATTTGTAATTTAATTTGTAGAGACAAAAGCAACATAGAACCACCCTGGAATTTTTAGCAATTGTCTTTGCTTTAGTTTAATCTACTACTAAATATATTTAATTACTTTATATTTAAATATATTTCACATAATTTGCTACTGACATTGTCTTGTTTGATTTGATATCGCTGGATAACTTTCAATAGCAATCAGCATAATGTTACGAATTACTAACAACAGCGATCGCTTTTCCTTAGCAAGGATACACGCCGGCTGAAGTCAATGATACTCTGCCTAAAGGCAGCCTAGTAGAAATATCGGCATCGAGCATCGAACAACCAAAAATATCCCATTCCCAATTCCCCTTAAATTACACCGAGTACAAACTCCCCCTCATTCACGGCTTGATTGGTTGAAACATCGTAAACTAATCCATCCTGTTCGGCAAAAACATCGATCGCCTTTGGTAGCTTACCTTCTTTATTAAAATTTAGAATTTGATAAAGTCTTTCTCCAGCTTTAATTTTCCTACCCAATTCAACTCTTTGTTGAACCATCCCACCTACAGGAGCGTAATATTTCTTGACTTTACTCCTTGCACTAAAAGTCATTTCATGATGACAGCCATTTCCCAAAGGCAAATTAGGAACTTGCAAAACTCCTTTGTGGGCTAAATAATTTTTCACTCCTAGGAGACCTTTAGCAACAGAATCAGGATTCATCTGCATACCCGTGCCCAATTCGAGTGTCCAAGCTTCCACATCAAACTTTACTTCTCTGCCTAAATTTTTAAAACATTCTTCCAGTGCTAACCAAGGTTTGATAAAAGCTTCATCAAAAGCATCTCCATCATATTTATCTAATAAAATTCCCAAATCTAGTAAAAAATATTTGGCACTTTCTTCCCGATTTCGGAAGTAATAAAGGTAATTTAAACCTTGATTGGTGGAACTATGTAAGTCAATCAAATAGTCAGCATCTAGACTCAGAGATTGTAGCTTGTAGCGAAACCGCTCAGTGTAGGGTACACTACTGGGAGAATTAATTTTTTCTAAAAGTAGAGTAAATTTTTGCAGAATTGAGGCAAGATAATTTTGTTTAACGGCCTCCAAATCAAGATGAAGTTGAGATTTAGCAAAAGCTGCTAAATCTTCAGCTTCTTTTTCATAATCCCAAAAGATGCGGTTCCAGTCTTTGGCTTCGTAAATACAGTATCTGCCTGGAGAAAAGTTTTGGGCGCGTGCATTCGTCCCGATGGGGTTGCAAACAGGAACTAACCAAATTTCTCCGGTCAAATCGGTATCATTTACTGTCAGCAAAAACTCGATTAATTGGTGAATAACTGCATTACCAGCTATTTCTGCACCATGCAGATTTGACTGAATGTACACCTTTTTGCCTGGATGACCGCCGATAAATTTGTATACTTGCAGTGATAAAACATCACCAGAAGCCATCTGGCGAAGGGGAATAGTAGAAATAGTGGGAAACATTTTAATTAAGAGCTAATCAAGAGTGGAGAGGAAAGGGAAGGCAAGGAGAACAAGGGATGTGGTCCGTTTTATTTGTTCTGAGGGTAGTGAGCGATTTATCGCTCAATTTCAAGAAGATAAAAGAAGAAGAGGATAAGGAAAAAAGAATAGGGGTTCGTAGTGAGCGATTTATTGCTCAATTTCAAGGGCTAAAGCCCTGACTACAAACTGTCACAACTTATCAAAATTAATGAAACAAACCAGAAAGCGGACAAGGCAAACAACTAACAACTAACAACTAACAACCTTTCATCACCTAATATTTTATATTTTGTTTGTGATAACTTTGTACTTTAGTGTGTTTGTGGTTTTATCTCCTCACAGTTGATGACTGCTTCTCCCAAATCATTAAAATTACTTTTTGTCTCCACTCCCGTTGGACCTCTCGGTACTGGACTCGGTGGTGGTGTGGAGTTAACCTTGTACAATGTTGCCCAACAAATGATTCAGCGGGGTCATCAACTGCAAATAGTTGCCCCAGCAGGTTCTACATGGGATTTTTATCCTCTGGTACAAATTCCTGGTAATTTACAAATCATAGCTCAAAGCCAAGAACGCACAGCTCCGATTATTATACCTGAGAATTCTGTATTAGCTAAGATGTGGGATTATGCTCGTCAGGTTCAGGACGATTACGATTTAATTGTGAATTTTGCTTACGATTGGTTACCTTTCTACCTGACGCCTTTTTTCAGATGTCCGATTGCGCATTTAGTGAGTATGGGTTCTCTGAATAATGCTCAAGACCAAATTATTGCTCAAGTGGCAAAGCAGTTTCCTGGTACCCTTGGCTTTCATAGCCTTACACAAGCAGCTACTTTCCCTGAACTCACACCTCCAATCGTTTGTTTAAGCAATGGTATTGATTTATCGCTCTATCAGTTTTGTAGTCAACCAAAGCAGCAATTAGCTTGGATAGGTCGCATTTCCCCAGAAAAAGGCTTGGAAGATGCGGTAGCCGTAGCAGAAATTACTAATATCCCCTTAAAGATTATGGGTAAAATCCAAGATGAATCATACTGGCAGCAGATTTGTCAAGATTTTCCCAATGCACCTTTTGAATATCTGGGATTTTTATCAACTACACAATTGCAGCAGGTAGTTCGTGAGTGTAAAGCATTATTGATGACACCGCGTTGGGTGGAAGCATTTGGAAATGTAGCAATAGAAGCACTTGCCTGTGGAGTACCAGTGATTTCTTATCGTCGCGGCGGTCCAACAGAGATTATCCAACATGGCAAAACAGGATTTTTGGTGGAACCTGATAGTGTTGCTGGATTGGTAGAAGCAACCCAGCGTATCCATGAAATCAACCGTCACTCCTGTCGCCAACAAGCCGAAACAGAATTCTCCCTGGAAGCGTTGGGCGATCGCTTTGAAAAATGGTTTAGGGAGATTATTTGATTAATGCAATCCAAAATCATTGTTCCACCACCGCTGAAACCAGGAGACTTACTGCGAGTTATTGCCCCCAGTGGTGCTTTGCGAGAATTTCGGGCATTTGAGCGTGGAATAGAAATTTGGCGATCGCGTGGTTATCGATTAGAAATCATCCCAGAGATAGATGACCAATGGGGATATTTAGCTGGTAAAGACGAAAACCGCCGTCACTACCTAGCAACAGCATGGCAAGATCCAGAATGTCGCGGTATTCTCTGTGCCAGAGGCGGTTTTGGTAGCACCCGCATTTTGGAGAATTGGAATTGGGGAGAGATAGGAGAGGGGGAAAGTGGGAGAGGGGGGAAAATTCCCATTCCCCATTCCCCATTTCCAAAGTGGCTAATTGGCTTTTCTGATATCACCGCCTTGTTGTGGAGTCTTTACCAAGCAGGGATTTCTGGTGTTCACGCGCCTGTACTAACAACAATAGGCGATGAACCAAATTGGGCAATTCAACGTTTATTTGATTGGCTAGAAGGCCGTCCCCTTGCTCCCTTAAAAGGTTTTGGTTGGGGGGGTGGTGTAGTTACTGGTATCCTGCTACCAGCTAATCTCACCGTGGCTACTCATCTTCTCGCTACACCCATCCAGCCAAATATGGATGGTGTAATACTTGCTTTTGAAGATGTGACAGAAGCTCCCTATCGCATCGACAGAATGCTGACGCAGTGGCGGATGAGTGGTGCTTTGTCTAAAGTCCGTGGGATTGCTTTGGGTAGTTTTAGTAAGTGTGAAGCTCCACCAAATGTTCCTAGCTTTAACGTTGAGGAAGTTTTGCGCGATCGCTTAGGCGATTTGGGTATTCCTGTTGTCTCTGGTTTACCCTTTGGTCACGAAGCACCTAATGCAGCGTTACCAGTAGGTGTAAAAGCAACTTTAGATGGAGAACAAGGAATATTAGACGTTACGGAATGAAGTGCAAATGAAGCTAAAATTTGATAAGTTTAATAATTTTTTCTGCCCGTTTATCACTTCTAGATGGCAGATTTCCCTTCTGGGAATTTTTCTAAGTATTTGTTTACTATTATCTGGTTGTCAGGGTACAACCAATAAAGACAACGGAGTTATTCATCTAACACTTTGGCAGGGAATTAATCCCCCTGTAAATCGAGATGTATTTCAAAAATTGGTAGATAAATTTAATCAAACTCATCCTAACATTCAAGTAGAATCTATCTACGCAGGTCAACTCGACCAACAATTGCCCAAAATTCTCACAGCATTTGTGGGTAATGTACCTCCAGATATCCTGGCATTTTACCCCCAAATTACAGGTCAGTTTGTGGAACTAGGAGCAGTTAAACCATTAGAAGACTGGCTGGAAAAATTGCCAATTAAGTCAGAAATTATTCCTAACTTATTTGATGAATTAAAGTTAGACGGTCACCTTTGGTCAGTTCCATTCTACACTGGAAATCTTGGTATTTTTTACAGGCCGAAACTTTTCCAAGCGGCGGGCATTACACAAACGCCCAAGACTTGGGAAGAATTGCGACAAGCTGCCAAAAAACTAACTATAGACCGCAATGGCGATAACCGGCCCGAACAATATGGCATGTTACTACCTTTGGGAAAGGGAGAATGGACTGTTTTTTGTTGGTTCCCTTTTTTATTTAGTGCTGGAGGAGAAGTCATAACAAATAACCAACCGAATTTGGTTAATAAAGGAGCGATCGCAGCCTTGCAATTTTGGCAAGACCTTGTAAAAGATGGTTCAGCCAAGCTTTCTGCCCCAGAGCGGGGCTATGAGGAGGATGATTTTGTTCAGGGTCGGGTTGCCATGCAAATTACCGGTCCCTGGACTTACATCATGAAATCTGACGTTGATTTTGATGTATTCCCCATACCTGCGGATATTGAGCAAGCTACAGTAACAGGTGGTGGAAATATGTATGTGATGAAGACTACCCCAGAAAGAGAACAAGCCGCACTCAAGTTTTTAGAGTACATGTTGAGTGCAGAATTTCAAACAGAGTGGAGTGTCGGGACTGGTTTTTTACCAGTAAACATCAAAGCTGTTGAAAGTGAGGCTTTTAAACAATTCATCAACCAAAAACCAGTATTAAAAGTATTTTTAGAGCAAATGTCTCATGCACGCGCTCGACCAATTATTGCTGGATATAGCCGTCTTTCTGACAGTCTTGGTCGAGCGATCGAGGCAACATTATTGGGAGAGTCTGCTGAAAAAGCTCTCAAAAAAGCTCAAGAGCGTGTAGATCTAATTTGGGGTAGTAAATGAATGCTAATACCAATTCTGTATGAAGATGCGCCCTCCGTGTCAGAAATAAAAACGAACCACATAGACGCGCAAGCGTCTTCCCGCAGGGTAGGACGCAAAGAACACAAACAGAGGAGATATGGAGAGAATTTGGCGCAACCTCACAAAGAAGCAGTATAACTCCAACATTGCACAAATTTGTCACGAATTTAAATTGAAAAAACTTTGCGTTCCTCTGCGCTTACTCTGCGCCCCTGGAGCGTTTAAAAAAAGCTACGATTTTAGGCAAAGCTGTACTAAGTTACACCGCGGATGCATTCACCTTCATATCCAGCACACGCACCAAAAAAGCCAATTTATCTGCTGCTTCCTCAACGATCTTAGTTGTGGGTTTACCCGCACCATGTCCCGCCTTCGTTTCAATTCTAATTAATACTGGTGCATCACCAGCTTGAGCAGCTTGCAAAGCGGCAGCAAATTTGAAACTATGGGCAGGAACGACGCGATCGTCACGATCGGCAGTGGTAATTAGTGTGGCTGGGTAAGCTGTACCGGGTTTAAGGTTGTGTAGTGGCGAGTAGGCATAAAGTACTTTGAATTCCTCTGGATTTTCTGGTGAACCATATTCACGAGTCCAAGCCCAGCCGATAGTGTATTTGTTGAAGCGCAACATATCCATTACTCCTACCGCTGGCAAAGCTGCGCCAAATAAATCCGGACGCTGAGTCATGCAAGCGCCTACTAACAATCCACCGTTACTTCCACCCGCGATCGCCAGTTTTGCCGATTTAGTATAACGGTTAGCAATCAACCACTCAGCAGCTGCAATAAAATCATCAAACACATTCTGCTTTTTTAGCTTCATCCCTGCTTGATGCCATTCTTCGCCATACTCACCACCACCCCGTAAATTAGCAACGGCGTAAACACCGCCCATCTCCATCCAAATCAAATTACTGACAGAGAAACTTGGTGTGAGCGAGACATTAAAACCACCATAACCATAAAGGTAGGTAGGGTTGTTGCTATCTAATTTAATATCCTTTTTGTGGGTAATAAACATTGGCACTTGCGTGCCATCTTTGCTGTTATAGAATACTTGCTTGGTTTCGTAATCAGCAGGGTTAAAATCAACTTTTGGCTGACGGAAAATTTCACTCTTACCGCTCATCATATCGTAACGNTAGATAGTTCCGGGTGTGGTAAAGCTGGTAAAACTATAAAAAGTTTCAGTATCATAACGTTTGCCACTAAAACCGCCAGCTGAACCAATACCAGGTAATTCTACCTCACGTACAAACGCACCTTTGAGGTCAAAAATCTTGATTTGACTGTGGGCGTCTTTGAGATAATCAGCAACAAATTGATTGTTAATTATGCTAACTCCTCCCAGAGTTTCTGCTGTTTCTGGAATAATCTCTCGCCAATGTTCTGGTGCTGGGTTTTTAGTATCAATGGCAATAACTCGTCCGCGTGGTGCATCTAAATCTGTACGAAAATAAAAGACGCTATCATCATTTTCGATAAAGCTGTAATCAGCTTCAAATTTGTTAATGAGTTCTACTACTTCAGCATTTGGTTTAGTTAAATCTTTATAGAAAACCAAATTTTTAGAATCAGTTCCAAGCCAAACTGAAATAATCAAATAGCGCCCATCTTCTGTAACACTGCCATCAAAGCCCCATTCTTTCTCGTCAGGGCGATTGTAAATCAAGATATCTTCTGATTGGGGTCTACCCAATTGGTGGTAGTATAGCTTTTGATAATAGTTGACATCAGCGAATTCTGATTTTTCTTTGGGTTCATCATAGCGACTGTAGAAAAAGCCTTGATTATCATGTGTCCACGATGCGCCAGAGAATTTAATCCACTTGAGATGGTCTTGTAAATCTTTACCAGTTTCAATATCACGTACTTTCCACTCTTGCCAGTCAGAACCAGCGGTAGATAAACCGTATGCTAAAAGTTTTCCATCTTTGCTGATAGATAACCCTGAAAGAGCAATAGTTCCATCTTCAGAAAGAATGTTGGGATCGAGTAAAACTTTTGGTGTGTCGCTTAGAGATTTGAGGGTGTAAAGGACGCTTTGGTTTTGCAGTCCATCATTTTTGAAGTAAAAGTAGTAGTTTCCTTCTTTAAAAGGGACACTGTATTTTTCATAATCCCATAGCTTAGTAAGGCGCTGCTTGATTTTCTCTCTGACAGGAATTTCTTCAAGATAGCCAAATGTAACTTTATTTTGCGCCTCTACCCAAGCCTTGGTTTCTTCTGAATCAAGGTCTTCTAACCAACGGTAAGGATCTGCAACTAGAGTACCGTGGTAATTATCCACGCGATCGCTTTTCCGGGTAGATGGGTAGGTGAGACGTTTCGCAGCTGGCATAATCTGGGATAGAAATCTTCTTTGTACATGGTACTCAGAAGTTGGGGGGTTGGAGCGATAGGTTGGTAGGAAGAATGCAACAGCAGGAGTCAGTAAGCAGCGAAATATGATACACGACTTGGAAGGTTATTAAGAATTGAACTGTTTAAGGCGATCGTAAATTTCAAGCTGGCATCAGAACTTCCACAACTTGTCGGGGTGAATAGCCTTTGATTAACATCGCTTGAACTAGATGAATTAATTGTCCAAAAACCTCACGATTCAAAGAATAGAGTTTTTGACCAACACTTTGCTTTCCATCAGCAAATTCAAATCGTTCAGATTTTCCTCCACTACAAGCTACTCTCTGAAGTAA
>JANZYY010000172.1:0-331 GCA_026419705.1 Fischerella sp. | reverse complement strand
ACTCAAACGAAAGTGACGTTTAACCGCTTCCTCCTTGCGTACCTGAGACGCTTCCAGTCCAGTAACCTGCTTGGTGAACTCATGAAAGATTTCTGTTGGCCATCGATAATTCCATGTTTGAATAACCCGCCCACTTTCCCAATGCAGAGCATCGGTTAATAGGAAACGAGGATCATCGTTTAGCTCCTCTTGCTCATGAACAATAACTAGCCTTTTTCGACCATATTTTTTCAATCGAATCGTTTTTGTAAAAGTCCAAAACTGTTTTTGGTCGCCATTACGACAAATCACTTGAATTGAGCGAAAGCTTTCTGGATGAGACGTTCGTAGC